>JAADFB010000030.1 GCA_013153095.1 Campylobacterota bacterium
TTGAGAGCACCTTTTTCATCGCCTCTTGGAAATATTTTAGATCAAACATCCCGCTCACTTTCATCAACGCTCCTAACATCGGGGTGTTTGGAATAGCTCTTCCAATCGTATCTAGAGAAATCTGCATACAATCTACTACATAGACCTCTTTGCCTTTGAGTTTAGGCTGCGATTTTATAAGCTCCTCTTTGCTTAAGTGGGTAGTGATGATATATTTTGTAGTCTCTTTCTCGTTTGCGGTAATATCTGCAGTGTAGGTTAAGCCCGGGTCGATAACTAATACATAATCGGGTCTCATAAACTTCTCGTGATTAAGAATAGGTTGCTCATCAACTCTATTATACGCTGTCATCGCCGCTCCCCGTTTTGCTGAACCATAAAAAGCGAAAGCTTGAACATATTTTCCGGTATTTGCTACCACATCTGCTAAACCTTTCGCTCCGGTTACAGCTCCCTGTCCTGCACGGCTATGCCATCTAATTTCTAGCATATTCTACTCCTCTTGCTAAATTTAACCCTAAGGTTGCTTTTCCAACCTTGCTGGTATTATATCAAACTCTCTTATGGTTGAACTTTTTAGTTTTTTTTAACCTTAAGAAAATTCTAGCAAACTACTTAAGCTCTTTAAAACCTCACTTTTTTCACTTAAAAAAGTTTTGTTTTTCTGTTTCAAAATGATACGCTTTAGGGCTTAATCCATTCGATTTCATTATGCATAATTCCCACGATACTAGGTTCCACATTTTTTATCTTTTTGTTTACAACGGTAATAGAGTTGGGAATGTACAAAAATATGTAGGGAACATCTTCTACAATCAATCTAAAAATCTCTTTGTAAAGTTTAGAAAGTTTTTCAATCTCTATCGTCTCTTGCGCTTCTTCAATCAACCTATCTACTTTAGGATTCTTATAGCTAACTAGATTAAATCCTCCAAGTTTTGCATTTTTGCTGTGCCAAATCGAATAAGCATCTGGAGTTAAACCCAGCCCCCAACCCAAAAGGATCGTTTCAAATCTTCTAGGCATCACGATAGTGTTTAAAAACGCTTGCCATTCCATCGCCTTAATCCTAACCTCAACTCCGATCTTAGATAATTGATACTGGATAATTTGAGCGGTATAAAGGCGGATAGAGTTATTGGAGTTGGTTGCGATCTCAAACTTTAAAGGATTTTTTTCATCATATCCAGCCTCTTTTAAAAGTTTCTTAGCCCTTTCTAAATCCACTTTTGGAGGTCTTACCCTCTCGTTAAACGCAAAAGTGTTAGGCATAAACGGACCTGTACAAACTTTAGCGTGGGAGAAGAAAAGGATATCGATCAATTCTTGTCGATTGATAGCTAAGTTTAAAGCTTCTCTAATTCGTTTATCTTGAAATTTTGGATTTTTTAAGTTAAAACCTAAATAGGTGTAACCGTTACTAGGCATCTCAAAGATGTTATAAAACTCTTTAAAAGAGCTATCTATTTGTCGCTCTAACTGCAGTGGGCTTAAAGACCCCACGTCTAATTTTCTTCTTTTTAACATCAAGAAGTTGGTACTGGGATCGGGGAGGAAATGGTAAATTATCTTTTCAATATAGGGTTTATGCTCAAAATAGTTAGGATTAGCTTTTAACTCAATATTTTTTGAGACCTCAAACCCTTTGAGCATATAGGGACCCGTTCCAATAGGATGTTGGTTAAAGGAGCTTCGCATAATATCTTTTTCATTTTCTAAAATATGTTTTGGGACAATTCCCAACATCCAAGTTTGAAGTGCTTTGTAGTAAGGTTTTTTGTAATAGATTATGAGATGAAGTTTATCTAAAACCTCAACCTTCTTTACAAATCTAAATTCACTAGTATAGGGAGAAACAACTTTAGGAGAGGTTGCTAACTCATAAGTAAACTTTACATCTTCACTACTAAAAGGTTCTCCGTCGTGCCACTTCACATTATCTCTTAATTCTACCCATAAACGAGTTTTATCCAAAAATTTCCACTTTTTAGCCAAATCTCCAGTAACTGAACCGTTTTTATCATATTTAAATAGCCCGTTAAACACCCAACCAGAGATCTCTCCACTAGCACTATCGGTAGCTAAGAGAGGATTGAGCTTAGAAGGGCTAGCACTAATAGAAAGATGAAGGGTAGAAGCGAAACTTAAAAGGGTAAAAAAAAGGTTAAAAAGGAGCTGTTTCATAACTTCCACCTCACAGGTTTAATAACGTAATAATAACACTAATTTGGTAAACTTTTGGACAAAAGGGGGAACATGAAGATACTGCTAATAGAGGATGATAAGCTTCTAGCTGACAGCTTGGCAGAATTTTTAAGGAACGAGGGGTTTGAGGTCGATGTAGGGTATAGTGCTGAAGAGGCGCTCGATTTAACCTTTGATAACAGTTACGACCTTTATCTGTTTGATATAAACCTAAATGGAGAAGATGGATTAAAGATCGTAAAAGAGCTAAAAGAAGCGGATGATACAACTCCGGTAATGTTTATTACAGCACTAACTTCTTTAGATACCATTTCGGAAGCTTTTGGGATTGGGGCGGTCGATTACATAAAAAAGCCGTTTCATCCCCAAGAGCTAGCCATTAGGATAAGGTCTAAGTTTCAACAGCAAAAAGATGATACCCTTAGGTACCGACATATAGAGTTAAATCCTAAAAATTTCACCATTAAAGTCCATGGGCATTATGAAACTATAGGGGAGATTCAATTTAACATCTTAAAGCTTCTCCTTGAAAAACGAGACGATCTAGTTACAAAAGAGGAGCTACTTTCGATTATGACAAACCCTAGTGATGTTGCACTAAGGGTTACCATCAATAAATTAAAAAATAAATTTAATCTTCCGATCAAAAACATTAGAGGAAAAGGCTACACGCTTGAATAGGAGTGAAAGGGAGTCTTTAATTAAGAACTTCCTAATTTTTTTCACTCTCTTAGAAATTCTTCTCTCCTTACTCTTTTATCTTTTCTACATCGATAAGCGTAAAGATATTTATGAGTTACTTTTAAAAAGGATGCAAGTTTGTAGTTATACTTTAAATTGTGAAGAATTTGGGTTTGATTTCAGTCCAAAAGAAGAGGGAGTTTTAACCAATAAACTCTATTTTACTTCTAGTGAGGTTTACGCCCTCTTTCCTATTCCCAATTCAAAAAAATATTATTTAAAAATCTCCTATTCCCTTTCGAAATTACAGCAGGATATAAAATCGCTCTTTTTTAATCTCTTTTGGCTTTATGTAATCGCTACGGCTATAATCTTAGGGCTTTCTTTTATCTTTACCCTTTACTCTTTAAAACCGATTCGAGATGCATTAAAGCTTAACAGAGAGTTTATAAAAGATATTTTGCACGATTTTAATACCCCTATTTCTGCAATGTTGATAAATTTGGTGATGTTAAAAAATGAGTGTAAATCTCCCTATATCGATAGAATAGAACAGAGTTTAAATACGATCGTTTCGCTTCAAGATAACCTTCGCCACTTTTTAAAAAATATAAAATCGGACAAAACAAAGGTTAACCTCAACGCGTTGGTAAAAGATAGAGTGGCGTGTTTTAAAAATCTCTATCCAAATTTGGAGTTTGAGATCAAAGAAAAAGCTAAAGTAACCCTTTTTACTCAACAAGAGTTATTAGTTAGAATCATCGATAATTTAATCTCCAACGCTTCCAAGTATAATAAGGCTAAAGGAAAGGTTGAGGTGATAATTGAAAAAAATAGAGTAACAATCTTAGATACTGGAAGAGGAATAAAAAACAGTGCGCGGGTTTTCGATCGCTTCTACAAAGAATCGGATCGCGGAATTGGGATAGGGTTAAGCATCGTAAAAAAGTTGTGTGAAGAGTTGGATATTAAAATAGAGCTAGAGAGCAAAGTGGGAGAGGGAACAAAAGTTACTCTTCACCTCCCCCACACTTAAACCCAAACTTTTCTAAATCTAAACAGACCTCTTTATACTCTTTTTCTACCCGTTGACTGATAAAATACTCCTGACAAGTTAAAGGAATTTTTGTAGGGATTAAAGGATCGATATATATCCCCAGTTCTTGACTTTCTACCGCCACACCTGGAGAGTTTTGGGAGATTTTGCCTTTATAGATGATTTGATCTTCTACTTCTACAGCTTCATTAATTGGGAAATGGAACACCTTTTTTAAAATCACTTTTCCATCATCATAAACCAAGAACTCTACATCATCTGTTCCATTTCCATCATCTTGAGTTCCTACAACTTTTCCCTTAACCTCAACTATTAAACAATCATCTTTAAAAACTTTAGCTTCTATTGAGAAATTTGGCTGTGTCCCATCGGTAGATAACATCGCTCCCCAACTAAAGGCTACTACAAAGCCAATTAGAAAAGTTAACCGTTTCATAGGTTTCCTTAAGTGTACTTTTTAATATTATAGCACAAACGGGGAGCATCAAATAGGTTCGAAATCGTTTCCTTCAGCGTGCCAAGCATAAATTCCACCGCCTAAGTGCATCGCATTAGTGTAACCCATCTGGTTAGCTAAAAAATTACCAACGGTGGCGGTTCTACTTCCGGTTCTACAAATTAGTACAAAAGGA
>JAADFB010000042.1 GCA_013153095.1 Campylobacterota bacterium
TTTGCTCTCCACCTTTACCTCTAAAAGTTGCGCAATATTTTCTCCAGTTTCCAAAGGTGTAACCCTTAATCACCACCTCATCATCGATTAACACTTTAAAATCGGAGCTTCTAGATTTTCTCTTTTTACCCCATAAACAGACTTTATAAAGCTGTTGTGCTTGGGTGGTAATTGTTTGAGAGATCGCATCAAATTGACGCTTATTGGAATCCAATCCAAGCTTATAGTTTCCATCGATCGCGTCCCCAAAGACCCCATTCCTAATCACACTCATAAGCTCGTTTGTAGTTTCCCAATCTTTCAACTTCGCTGCGGTATAGAGCTTTCTAACCCTAACTGCTTCAAACTCCTCAAAGCTTCCATTTTTAACTAGATTTTGGGTTTGTGAAAGGTTTTCGTCTGTAACCTCTTGTGGAGTAGAAGCTGGGGTTATTTCTACAATCTCTTCCGACTGTTCTAAAGTTACATTATCCAAAATTGCACCGCGCCCATCATCCTCATTACTTAACTCTTTTATTGCAACCGTTTGGGGCTTTCCGTTTCCTACAAAACTTACGCAGTAACGGTTCCATTTACTTTTACTAGGTTTAACTTTTAAAACTCTCTCATTATCTACATAAATCTCAAACTGGGAGCTTCTGTTCATCCTAGCTATAGCATCTAAACACAACTCATAAAGCACACCCTCTTTTGTTTCAACCTCTTGAGAGATTTGATCAAAGGCTCTTTTGTGGGTGTCTAATGCTAACTTATAGCTTCCATCGGTTGCGCTTCCAAACTTTCTATTTGTCCAGAGCCTAACCGTCTCAAATGGAGTATTCCAATCTTTTAATTTAACCTCCGCGTAAAGCCGTTTTCCCTTTACCAGTTCAAACTCCTCAAAACTTCCGTTTTTAAGGAGATTTTCCGCTGCCACAAGTGAAGAACTTAGTAAAAGGAAAGTAGCAACTTGATACCTCATTTTAACCCTTTCGTAAGAGAGATTAACAATCTTATTTTAACAAAATTGAGCTTAAAAACTAATCTTTTTTTGATAAAATCGATAAAAAATTTTAAAAGGTAGAGGCGATGAAAAAGGAAACTTTAGCCCTTCACGCTGGGTATAAAAAAGATACTCAAAAAACTATGGCAGTTCCCATATATATGAGTACCGCTTATGAGTTTGAAAGTACACAAGAAGCCGCAGACCTTTTTTCTTTAAAAAAAGAGGGAAATATCTACACCAGGATAGGAAATCCTACTACTAAAGTGTTTGAAGAACGTTTTAGCATATTGGAAGGGGGAGTTGGAGCGGTAGCAACCGCTAGCGGAATGGCGGCTATTACTTATGCTATTTTAAACTTATGTGAAGCTGGAGATAATATCCTTTTTGCAAGTCAAGTTTATGGAGGAAGTGTAACCCTTTTTACACACACTTTAAAAAGGCTAGGAGTTGAAGCTAAAAGTTTTGATGTTCACAATCCACAAAAGATAAAAGAGTTGGCCAATAAAAATACTAAAGCGATCTTTTTTGAAACTATCAGTAATCCAAGTATTACCGTTCCAGATTTTGAAGAGATTATCAAGATAGCTAACGATTTGGGAGTAGTAACCGTTGTAGATAACACTGTCGCCACCCCAATTCTATGTAACCCGTTAGAGTTAGGGGTTGATGTGGTAGTTCATAGTGCAAGTAAATATACCACAGGACAAGGGTTAGCGTTAGGGGGAATTGTGGTAGAAGGTGAAAACGCAAAAAAAAAGCTAAAAAACAAACAGCGCTACCCCTTTTTCAACACTCCTGATCTTAGCTATCACGGCTTAATATACTCTCAACTAAAAACCCCTTTCTCCTCTAGAGTTAGATTAGCTTTTTTAAGAGATATGGGAGCGGTGTTAAGCCCTTTCAATAGTTGGCTTTTTATTCAAGGATTGGAGCATCTAGCCTTAAGAATGAAAAAACACAGTGAAAACGCCTTAGAGATCGCAAAATGGTTACAAAACCACCCAAAAGTTAAAAAAGTGAACTATCCGCTGTTAGAAACAGATATAAACTATCCTTACGCTAAAAAATATCTCAAAGAAGGGGCTAGTGGATTACTAAGCTTTGATGTTGGAGATTTTGAGGAGGCTAAAAAAATAGCCAATAAAGTGAAACTTTTTAGCAAGGTTGTAAATATTGGAGATAGCAAATCTATTATTACCCACCCAGCTTCTACAACCCATCAACAATTAACCCCTCAAGAATTGAAAGAAGCGGGAGTTAGTGAAGGTCTAATTAGACTTAGTGTAGGATTGGAAGCTGTGGAGGATTTGATAAAAGATTTAGAGGAAGCGATGAGGTAGGGGGAAGCTCCCCTTACACATACTTCTTAGCTTCTTCTAAGGGTGCAAGCTGAGGCCACTCTAATTTAGCTCCTCCAAGCAGATGGAAATGAAGGTGCATCACCTCTTGACCGCCATCTTTACCGTTATTTACAATCAATCTGTAACCGGTTTTATCCAGCTCTAAAAGTTTGGCCACCTCTTGGATAAATGGGGTCATTTTTGCCATCACTTCAGGAGGAGTAGATTGAAAATCTTTAATATGCTGTTTGGGAATAATAAGAATATGGATAGGGGCTTTTGGGTTTATATCGTGAAAAGCTAAAAACTCCTCATTCTCCAACACCTTATTGGATGGAACCTCCCCTGCTACAATTTTACAAAAAATACACATTTTTCACCTCATCTTAAAGTTTTGAAGCGATTATATCACAAAAATTTATAACAAAATTTATTAAACTTTTGTGTAAAGAAAAAAGAGAGCCTAGAAAGAACTTTTTTTAGTCTCATAATTCCATAAGTTAGGCTAACTAAAGCTTGTGGTACAATAACGGCTGAAGTTGATTTTTGCGTTGGGCGTTTGCTCTAGTGTTAGTTATTTTGAAATCAAAAAAGAGATAGAGGTTACCGTGAAAGAGTGGAGTGAAAAGATAAAAAACTGTGCTTCGTTAGAGGAGCTGGAAGCGGTTCGAGTAGAGCTGTTTGGGAAAAAAGGTTTTTTCGCAAAGGAGTTTGAAAAACTAAAGGCTCTTCCTAAAGAGGAGAAACCAAAGGTAGCTAAAGAGTTAAATCTAGCTAAAGAGCAACTTTTTAAAGAGATTCAGCTTAAAAAAGATGAGCTGTTGGCCAAAGAGATCGATAAAAAGTTGCAAGAGGAGTATATTGACGTTTCACTCCTAAATTCAAAAGGGTATAAAGGTGCCCTTCATCCGGTAATGTACACCTTGGATAAAATTATCGAGTATTTTTCCGCTTTAAACTACTCTATCCAAACTGGCCCCTTAGTAGAAGATGATTTTTACAACTTTGAAGCACTAAATCTTCCAAAACACCATCCCGCTAGAGATATGCAAGATACCTTCTATTTTAAAGATGGAAAACTGTTACGAACCCACACCTCTCCTGTCCAAATTAGGACTATGCTCTCAACAAAACCTCCCATTAGGATGATAAGCCCTGGGGCGGTGTTTAGAAGAGATTACGATTTAACTCACACCCCGATGTTTCATCAGGTAGAGGGATTGGTAGTAGATAAGGCAAAAAAGGTAAGCTTTGCAAACTTAAAATTTATTCTAGAAGATTTCTTGCACTACATTTTTGGAGATGTAAAGGTTAGATTTAGACCTAGCTTTTTTCCTTTCACCGAGCCTAGTGCGGAGGTAGATATTAGCTGTTTATTTTGTGAAGGAAAGGGGTGTAGGGTGTGTTCACAGACTGGATGGTTGGAGGTATTAGGGTGTGGAATGGTAGATCCAAATGTGTTTGAAGCGGTAGAGTATGAAGATGTAAGCGGGTATGCTTTTGGTTTAGGGGTGGAACGGTTTGCGATGCTTTTACACCATATTGGGGATTTAAGAAGCCTTTTTGAGGGAGATTTAAGATTATTGGAGCAGTTTAGATGATCGTTACAAGAGAGTGGTTACAGGAATGGATCGATTTAGAAGGGATCACCACCCAAGAGATTATCGATACTTTAAATAGAATCGGTTTAGAAGTTGCGGAGTATAAAAAAATAGAGATTCCGCAAGGGGTGGTAGTAGGAAGAGTTAAGTCGTGTCAAAAACATCCAGATGCCAAAAAGTTACACATTTGTGAAGTGGATGTTGGGGATGAGATTTTAAAAATAGTTTGTGGAGCTTCAAATGTACAATATGCTAGATATGTAGCGGTTGCAAAGATCGGTTCCAAGTTAAAAGATTTACAGATAGAAAAGGTTGAAATTAGAGGAGTGGAAAGCTCTGGAATGGTTTGCTCTAGCAGTGAACTTGGGCTACCCAAGATGGAAAACGGGATAATGCTATTAGACGATAGTATTGGAAAGTTGGTAGTTGGAAAAGAGTTAAGAGAGTATGACGCGTTTAGAGATGAGGTTATCGATATTGAGATCACTCCAAATAGAGGAGATTGTTTAAGTGTAAAAGGGGTAGCTAGGGAGTTGGGGGTTGCGCTTAAACGAAGAGTTAAATTTCCTCAACTAGATCGAGATAACAGCTTTAGAATCGGAATAGGAAGAATTTTAAACATCCTTCCAGATAAAAGTGTAAATGCTCAACTGCTTTATAAAGCGTTTAGATCGGAAGAGTTTTCCAATCCGTTTTTAATTAGAATGAGAATAGCTTTAGTTGGAGAGCGGTTTGAGAATCGAGGGGAGGAATTTGCCTTCTATATAACCCATTCTACCGGAGTTATAACCCGAATCTATGGATATGACACCTTTAGAGGAGAGGAGTCTCCTTTGATTATAGCTAAAAAGGATGAGGAGGGGTACGATTGCGTTTATGGAGATAAAAAAGCTAGCGTAGTTGGGGTTTACCAATTTGACCATTCCAAACCTAAAATCGATGAAGCTATTTTTGTTCTAGAAGCAAGCTATGTCGATCCTGAAGAGATCTCTCAAAAGATGTTTAAAAAACCTATAGAAAATGATTGGAGTTATTATCGAAGTGGAAGAGGAAGCGATCCTAGATTGGAAGTGGGGATAAATTACGCAAAATTGATTTTGGATAAGTATTACAAAGGAATCGAATTATACTCTGGAATGTTGGAGTATAGAAAAGAGATTCCTACTAAAGTTATCAAAATCGACTTTGAAGAGTTTAACTCCTTAATTGGACAGGAGTTAGAGAGAAGTAGTATCGTAGAGATCTTAAAAGCGTTAGGTTTTACTATAGTAAATGTAAATGAAGATTCTATGGTTGTCCAAACTCCTATCTTTAGACACGACATTAGTAATCTACAAGATGTGGCAGAAGAGATCGTTAGAATCTATGGGATCGATAACCTCAACTCCAAACCTTTAAAGTTTGTAGAGAAAAATAGAATCAACGAAGTTTATAAGCTTTACACTTTTAAAAAAGAGTTGCGAGAAAGAGCTATCGCTAACGGTTATTTTGAAACTTTAAGTTTTATCTTTAATGATAAAAGCTTTTTGGAAAAGTATGGGTTTGAAACTTTAAAAGAGGAACTGGATTTAATCAATCCAATCACTTCCAACTTAAACACTTTACGCACCTCCTTAATTCCTAACTTAATCTCTCAAACTATCCAAAACTTAAAAAATGCAAAAAAACAGGTAAAACTGTTTGAAATAGGTAGCGTGTTTGATACCCACCGGCAGGAGAAGGAAAAGATTGGGTTTATCTTTAGTGGAGCTAGTGAGCCAGAAGAGGTTAAAAACCAAGGAAAGCCTGCAAATGTCACCTTAGAAACTTTCATTAGCGATCTTTCTAGAATAGTTGGTGATTTTGAGTTAAAAAAAGCGTACAGTTTTAATAAATTGATGCACCCTTACCAGAGTGCTATAGCGTTAAACGAAAAAGGGGAAGAGATTGGAGTAATTTATAAAATTCGCCCCGATGTAGAGTTGGAATTGGTAGATACTTTTGTGGCGGAGTTTGATTTAGAAAAACTTCAACGCCCCTATCCTAAAGCTAAAGAGTTTTCACCCTTTCAACTCTCTTTTAAAGATTTAAGTTTACTAATTCCTAGTGATATGGAGTATAAAACCATCAAAGACACTTTAAAAGATAAACTTCCTCAAGAGGTAAAAAGGTTTTATCCAATCGATCTTTATGAAGATGAGCAGTTGGGGGATAAAAAAAGTTTAACGTTACGTTTTGCGATCCAATCGGATAAGAAAACTTTAACCGAAGAGGAGATAAGCGCTTTGATTGAAGAGATTTTAGCACTCCTAAAAAATGGATTGGGGATAGAGTTACGATGAAAAGTTTAAAAGTTGCTCCTGCAAAAGAGTTCAATTTGGTAATTGATAATATCGCCCCCGATAAATCTATCTCCCATCGAAGTGCCATTTTTTCACTCTTAAGCGATAAACCCTCCACAATCTATAATTACCTTCAAGCAGAGGATACTCTAAACACTTTAAAGATTGTCCAAGAGTTGGGGGCTAATGTAAAAAAGGAAGGGGAGAAGATAGTTATAACTCCACCTAAAAAACTTCAAGAACCAACTAACTGTTTGGATTGTGGAAATAGCGGGACTGGAATGAGAATCTTTTGCGGATTTTTAGCGGGAGTTGAAGGTTTTTTTATCCTCACAGGAGATAAGTATTTAAAACGGCGTCCTATGGATAGGGTTACCGAACCTCTTAGAGAAATTGGGGCAAAAATTGATGGGAGAGAGGAGGGAAATAAAGCTCCGTTAGCTATTCGAGGAGATAATGTTTTAAAACCGTTTAAATATGAGAGTTCGATCGCTTCCGCTCAGGTTAAGACTGCGATGATTTTAGCAGGTTTAAGAGCAAAAGGGGAAAGTAGATATAGTGAACCTGAGCTTAGCAGAGATCATACCGAAAGAATGTTAAAAGGGATGGGGGCTGAGATTTCAACCTTTTTTGAAAAAGAGAGGTATGTGGTTGAGGTTAAACCTTTAAATAAACCGTTAGAACCTTTAAATATCACTATCCCAGCCGATCCTTCCAGCGCCTTCTTCTTTGCAGTAGCGGGAGCTATTATTCCAAATAGTCAGGTCACTTTAAAAAATGTCACCTTAAACCCAACCAGGATCGAAGCGTTTAAGGTTTTAGAGAAGATGGGGGCAAAAGTTGAGTACCGTCTTAAAGAGAACCGTTACGAACCAATAGGCGATATTGTTGTTAAATCTGCTCCTTTAAAAGGGATTGAGGTAAAAGAGAAAATTTCGTGGTTGATAGATGAGTTACCCGCTCTTTCTATTGCGATGGCGTGTGCCAATGGGGTTAGTAGAGTAAGAAACGCTAAAGAATTAAGGGTTAAAGAAAGTGATCGAATCTCAAGTATCGTAGAAAATTTAAGGAAGTGTGGGATTGAGGTTAAAGAGTTTGCAGATGGATATGAAATTAAGGGAGGAGAGATAAAAAAAGCTAAAGTGAATAGTTTTGGAGATCATAGAATTGCGATGAGCTTTTTGATTGCGGGTTTAATTAACGGGATGGAGGTGGAAGATGTGGAGTGTATAGAAACCTCATTTCCAAACTTTCAAGAGATTTTAGCCCAAATTAGCGAGGTAAAAAGTGGAGATTAGATTAGCAAAAAGCTACGGTTTTTGTTTTGGGGTAAAAAGAGCTATCAAAATAGCTGAAGAGAGTCCCAATAGTGTAACTTTTGGTCCTTTAATCCATAATAAAAATGAGATTGAACGGTTAAAAAGTAGATTTAATGTAGGGTTGGTGGAGGAGATAGAGGAGGTGGAAGAGGGGGGAAAGGTTGTAATTAGAACACACGGAATCCCTAAGGATAAACTTCAAAAGCTTAAAGCTAAAAAGGTGGAGGTGGTAGATGCTACCTGTCCCTTTGTAACTAAGCCCCAAGAGATCGTAGAAAAGATGAGTAAAGAGGGATACAGTGTAGTTATTTTTGGGGACATAAATCACCCCGAAATTAAGGGGGTAATGAGTTACGCAACAAATCCTATAGTTGTCTTAAGTGCAGAAGAGCTTTTAAAACATTTAGGTTCAATCAAGGAAAAGGTTGCAACAGTTGCTCAAACTACTAGGAAGTTTGAGGAGTATAAAGAAATTGTAAATTTATTGATGAAACATAAAAAGGAGGTGAGAGTTTTTAATACGATCTGTAACGCTACTTTCGAGAATCAGGACGCGGCTAGAGAGTTAAGTCAAGAGGCGGACATAATGATAGTAATTGGAGGGAAAAACTCTTCCAACACCAAACAGCTTTTTAATATTTGCAAGGAGAACTGTCCCTCAAGTTACTTGATCGAAAACGCAAAAGAGCTAAAAAAAGAGTGGTTTAAAGATAAAAAAGTGTGTGGAATTACAGCGGGAGCGTCCACTCCAGAGTGGATTATCGAGGAAGTTATAGAAAATATAAAGAAAATTCAAGTATAATTGTTCAAAATTTATCAAGGAAAAATTAAAAATAAGAGGATACCATGGAGAACAACAAAAGTGACTTAGGCAAAAGGGCGGAGGAGTTAGGTAGCAGTGAGGCGGCGCATACTGAGGATTTTGCTAAGATGTTAGAAGAACACGAAAATCAGCGCCGAGAGTCTAGAATTATTGAGGGTACAATAGTTGAAATTCAAGACGGAGAACGGGTTTTAATCGATGTAGGGGAGAAACAGGAAGGAATTCTACCCATTCGAGAAATCCAAGATAAAGATGGAAATTTAATTTATAATGTAGGCGATAAACTTAAGGTTATGGTGTCAGGTTTTAGAAATGAAAGACCTATAATCTCACATAAAAAAGCGATAGCTAAAGAGAAAAACAGAGAGTTTATCCAAAAATATAAAGACAGTTTTGAGGATTTAGTGGTTGAAGGTGTAATCGTTGGTAAAAACAAGGGTGGTTACATTGTAGAAAATGATGAAGGTGTTCAGTTTTTTCTTCCCAACTCCCAAACTTTCTTTAAAACCAAACCTGAACTTGGTAGAAAAGTAACAGCTAAAGTTATCAAGCTGAATGAGGACAACGATTCCATTGTAATCTCTAGAAAAAAATATATCCAAGAGAGAGCACAAAAAAGAAGAGAATTTATCGAAGAGCTACTAAATGAGGATAAGATTGTAGAGGGTACGGTTAAAAAGATTACCAATTATGGAATGTTTGTAGAGGTAGCTCCAGGTGTAGAAGGGTTGGTTCACTACAATGAGATCAGTTACAAAGGTCCCGTAAACCCCGCAAAATATTTTGAAGAGGGGGATAAGGTAAATGTAAAAGCTATCAACTACGACAAGGAAAAAAACCGTCTTTCTCTCTCAATAAAAGCGACTCAACCCGATCCTTGGAAAGAGATTGAAGGGGAACTAGAGCCAGGAGATATTATCAAAGTTGTAATTAGCAATATAGAACCTTACGGAGCATTTGTAGATTTGGGGAACGATATAGAGGGACTTTTACACGTTTCTGAAATGAGTTGGGATAAAAAAGCTAAACATCCTAAAGAGTACGTTCAAATCGGAGATCAACTTGATGTAGAGGTGATTGAGATCGATACCCAAAACAGAAAACTTAGAGTGTCATTAAAAAACCTTCTTCCAAAACCGTTTGAAGAGTTTATGAAAAATTACAAAGAGGGGGATGTGGTTGAAGGTGAAATCACCTCTTTAACCGATTTTGGAGCGTTTGTAAAGATAGGAGAAGTGGAGGGTCTTTTACATAACCAAGATATTGGTTGGGAAAAGGGTCAAAAGGCTAAAGATATTTTCAAGGTGGGAGATAAAGTTGAAGTTAGGATCGCAAAAATAGATAAAGAGAAAGAAAGAATCTCTTTAGAGAGAAAATCGCTTCAAGAGAGTCCTATTGAAAAGTACGCTAAAGAACATAAACTGCACGAAGTAGTAAAAGGAAAGGTTAGAGATATTAAAGATTTTGGGGTGTTTATCTCTTTAGCAGATAATGTAGATGCATTAATTAGAAACGATCAGCTTTTCCCACTAAAAAAAGATGATTTAAAAGTTGGAGATGAGATTGAAGGGGTAATTAGCCATATCGATCCTAAGAAAAATAAAATTAGAGTCTCTGTAAGACAGCTTCAAAAAATGAAAGAAAGGGAAGCGCTTAAAAAGATAAACACCGATGAAACCACCACGTTAGGGGAGATCATAAAAGATCAGTTAAAAAAGTAAGGGTAGTAATGGAAAAAAGAAAGATTGTAGTATGTGACCATTTGCATCCTAAAGCGGAAGAGATATTAAGTAAAGAGCAAGATATTGAATATGTCAACGCCGCAGATGTTCCTAAAGGTGAACCGCTTTATAAAGTGATTGAGGATGCAGATTTAATTATTACAAGAAGCTCAACTCCGGTAGATAAGGAATTATTAGACAACGCTAAAAAATTGAAAGCTATCGTTAGGGCTGGAGTTGGAGTTGACAATATCGATATTGATGAGTGTAGCAGGCGGGGGATAATTGTGATGAATGTCCCTACCGCCAATACCATCGCTGCGGTAGAGTTAACTATAGCTCATATGTTAAGCTGTATGAGAGCTTTCCCTTATGCTCACAACCAACTCAAACAGCAACGTATCTGGAAGCGGGAAGATTGGATAGGGAATGAGTTAAAAGGGAAAAAGTTAGGAATTATTGGCTTTGGGAATATTGGTAGTAGAGTGGGTAAAAGAGCGTTAGCGTTTGAGATGGAAGTTATAACCTACGATCCTTACATCCCTCCAGAGAAAGCTACAAATTTAGGCGTAAAGTATACCACCAACTTCGACGATATTTTAGAATGCGATATTATCACCATCCACACCCCTAAAAACAAAGAGACTATCAACATGATAGATAAAGAAGAGATTGAGAAGATGAAAGATGGGGTAGTGTTGATAAATTGTGCTAGAGGTGGACTTTATAATGAAGATGCTCTTTATGAAGGCTTAAAAAGTGGGAAGATAAAATTTGCAGGTATTGATGTTTTCTCCAAAGAACCGGCAACTGATAATAAACTTTTAGACTTAGACAATGTCACCGTAACTCCCCATCTAGGAGCAAATACTATCGAATCGCAAGAAAAGATCGCCCAAGGAGCTGCTACACAAGCTTTAGAGGCGGTGCGAGGGATTAGCTATCCAAACGCTTTAAACCTTCCAATCAAAGAAAACGAGATGCCCCCTTTTGTAAAACCCTATCTAGAGCTTATTCAAAAGATGGGGCATCTAGCCGCCCAAGTTAACAAGGGGGCTTTTAAATCTATAAAAGTTGAAGCGGAAGGAGAGATAAGTAATTATATCGATTCTTTGGTAACATTTGGAACAGTAGGAGCTTTAAAGGAGTCGTTAGGAGAATCGATAAATTATGTAAACGCCGAATTTGTCGCTAAAGAGAGAGGGATAGAGATTTTAAAAGGACAAAAGCCTGAATCAAGCGGATATAAAAACCGTGTTACTTTAACACTCACTACCGATAAAGATTTGATAAAAATTGGTGGAACAATTTTTGAAGAAAATGTTCAAAGAATTGTAGATATTAACAATTTTGCCCTCGACGTCGAACCTAAAGGAAAGATGATCCTCTTCAAAAATACCGATGTTCCCGGCGTTATTGGTGAAGTTGGAATGATTTTAGCTAAACACAATATCAATATCGCCGACTTCCGTTTAGGAAGAGATAAAAAAGGACACGCTCTTGCCGTTATTATAGTCGATGATGAGGTCAGTAAAGAGGTCTTAAAAGAGCTCGAAAATTTAAAAGCTTGCCTTTCAGTTTCCTACGCCATACTTTAAGCAAGGCCTTCCTTGCTTAATAAGCCCTTAAGTTATAACTTTATATAATCGATCCAATCAATTTTTTTGAACTTCTGGAGGGTTCGATGAAGAGGATTCTACTATTCACTCTATTTTCACCGCTACTTTTTGCCTCGATGCAAAATTTGACCTTACAGGAGGCGTTAGAGCTTCTAAAAAAGAACAATAGCGATATAAAAATCGCAAAAATGGATGAAAAAATAGCCAAATTTAACACCGAAATAGCACGCAGTTATGCAAAAGGTACTTTACAACTTATTTCTAACGCCCTAAGAAGTAATACTGCTGAAAACGCTTTTGGATTTAGATTAACCTCTAGAGAAGCGACTTTTGCAGATTTTGGATTTAAAGATTTTTTGGGAGGAGTTGCTCAAGCTCTTCAGATGGCAAACGGAGACTTTAAAGCTTTTTCCCAAATTATGAGCGATCCTCGCCTTCAAAGTATGCTTTTAGGAACCGCTCCTAAAGATTTAAATTATCCAAAAGCTAGAAACTTTTTTCAAAATAAATTACAGTACCAAGTACCGCTCTTTACTGGGTATAAACTTGAGATGTATGAAAAAATTTCTAAAGCTATGGAAGGGATGAAACATCTAGAAGCTAAAAAGGTTTTAAATGAGATGATCTATCAGACAAAAAAAACCTTTTATGACATCACTTTAGTGGAAAACTACATAAAGAATTTAGAAGTTTTAGACAAGAATATGGCAAAGCTAGAAAATATTATAAAAAGTTTTAAAGAGGAAGGATACGCTAAAGATACCGATGTATTGGAGGTACAAGCTAAAAAAGCAGAGGTTGAAAGTTACTTAAACCAAGCTAGACTAAATAGAATTTTAGCATATCAGTATTTAAGTTTTTTGATCGGAGAAGATGTAGACTCTATTAAACACGTGAGTGAGCTTGCACCTCTTCCAAAAGAGAGAGTTGATAGATTGGTGAGAAAAACTATCGATTTAAAAAGAGCTGAACTTGGAAAAAAGATTAGAAAGATGAATATAAAGCTTCAAAAGAGTGGACTTTACCCTATGATTGGTGCATTTGGAGAGTATGGAAGTGCAGATAATATTCCCTTTAATAACTTTTTTGACAAAGATGGATACACCGTAGGAGCACAACTTAAATGGAACATCTTTGAGGGTGGAAAAACTAAAAACGAGATCGAAAAAGCAAAAGTAGAGTATTTAAAAACCGCTGAACAGGTCTCTTTAGCTAAACGGGGTTTGGGATTAAAAATTTTACAGATAAAAACTGAAGTAAAAAGTAAAGATTACGATCTAAAAGCTCAGGAAAAACAGTATCGGCTAGCTAAAAAGATTTATGAGATGTATGAAGCAAAATATAGAGAGGGGTTAATAGGGATTAGTGATGTATTGATTAAACATTCTGAAGAGATTCAGGTTTTAATGAAACTTCTAAAAACTAAAACTCAACGAAATCAAAAAGTTTTTGAACTTGAAAAACTTTTAGATAGAGAAAATTAGAAAGGAGGAAGTAGAGGCGTTTGCCTTGAAAAAAAGGGATGAGAAAGGTAACTTTACTTACTTTATTTGTTACAGCCTCCCTACTAGCTCAACGATTATCTCTTTCTGGCACGGTTGTAAGCGAAGATACTAAAATGTTAGGAACTAGATATATGGGGTTTGTTAAGAAGGTTTTGGTTCACGAAGGGGATTGGGTTAAAAAGGGGCAAGTGCTATATGAAATCGACTCAAAAGAGATCGATTTAGCAAAGTCGCAGGTTGAGTTGATGATCTCCCAAGCTAGATTAGCGATAGCGATGAATAGAAATATGTATGAGTTTGCAAAAACCAATTATGAACGACACAAAAGACTCTATGCTAAGGGGATGGTTTCAAAATTTGAGTTGGAACGGATGCAGTTGATGTATGAGAATGCTAAAGATATGATGCAGATAGCTAAAAAACAGTTAGAACAAGCAAAAGCAAAATTGGCAGAAGTTTTACACCAGTATGAGTATTTAAAAATCAAAGCCCCCAATGATGGAGTAATTATTCAAAAGATGGTACAAGAGGGACAACTATCAGTACCCGGATATCCAGGAATGGTACTAACTACATTGGATAATTTAAGAGTTGTAGCAGAGATTAGTGAGAGCAATCTAAAAGATGTAAAGATTGGGCAAAAGGTTGAAATCTATATCCCTTCTATTGGTTATGAAGCGCAAGGGGTAATAACCTCAATTATTCCAACCGCTAACCCAATGACCCACAAATTTAAAGTAAAGGTCTCTTTCCACAAAGATAGAGATGTTCGGATAATTCCCGGAATGTACGCTAAACTCACATTTTAAGAGGGGGATGAATGAGCGAAGTTAAATGTAACTATAAGCCTAAAGATATTGCCGGAAAGTTAGCTCTAACTTTTTTACACAACCCCCTAACCGCTCTTTTGGCGGTTTTTATTTTAGCAGTTGGTTATTTAGCTTTAGAGATTATGCCTAGAGAAGAAGACCCCCAAATTGCTATTAGTGGAGGAAGCGTTATCGTCCCAATGCCCGGAGCCACTCCCAAAGAGATAGAAAATGTGGTGGTAAAACCTTTAGAAGAAAAATTAAGAGAGATTAGCGGAGTGGAGTATATCTATGGGATCGCTAAGGAGAATGTAGGAATTGTAAACGTTCAATACTACATTGGAGAGAATAGAGAAATCTCCAACCTAAAACTTTACGATAAAGTTATGCAAAATATGAATATGCTCCCTAAGAATGCGATGAATCCTCTAGTAAAGCCGTTTGATATAGATATTGACATTCCTATCTTAACTTTTGCTTTCTATAAACGAAACCCAAATCTTAGCGATGCGGAACTTTTTAAAATCACTAAAGATATTCAATACAAAGTTAACCGAATAAAAAACGTTTCAAAAACCCAGCTCAAAGGGGCACATAAACGTCAATTCAATATCTTAGTTGATCTAGAAAAACTTTCAGGCTACCACCTCTCTTTAGGGCAGATTATGAAGGCTATCGAATCGGTAGCTAAACAGGTACCAGAGGTTAAAAATAGAACTAAAGATAAAAAGATCGTAATTTTTGGAGTACCTAACGCTATTGAAAGTGTAGAAGATGTAAAAAATATTATGGTAGCTAACTATATGAACTCTCCAATTTATGTAAAGGATATTGCTAAAGTAGAAGATGGGATCGATATTCAAAACTTTAAAAAAGCTCTAATTTGGGCAAAAGATTTAGAAACAAAACCGCAATACACTCTAGAGGTTAGCAAACTCAAAGGAACTAACGCAGTTTTTGTAGCTAACGATGTTTTGGCATTGATGGAAGAGTTAAAACCCTATTTACAACAAAAAGGTATAGGGTTTGTTTTAACTAGAGATTACGGAAAAAGAGCAAACGATGCGGTAAATGAGCTAGTTCACCACTTAATTATTACTATCGCAATTATTGCGGTAATGTTAGTGTTTTTCTTAGGATGGAAAGAGGCGATTATTGTAACTTTCACCGTCCCAGCAATTTTGGCAATTACCCTTTTTATTGCGTATATGACAGGACAAACTATCAACCGAATTACTCTGTTTGCGTTTTTGCTCTCTTTGGGACTGTTAGTTGACGCGGCGATTATCGTTATAGAAAATATCCACCGCCATCTACACGAACATGATGCAGTTTATAAAGATATGGATACAATTTTAGTAGAGGCTACTGATGAGATTGGTGCTCCTACCAATGTTGCAACCGTTGCAATTATTTTAACGATGGTTCCTATGGCGTTTGTGGGTGGAATGATGGGAGAGTTTATGAAACCGATTCCCTATAATGTTCCTGTTGCCCTTTTAGCTTCCTTGTTAGTAGCTTATATCTTCACCCCCTATCTTTCCAAAAAGATGTTAAAAAAACCGCATATGCACCATCATAAACACCATTTTCAGAAAGAGCAACGGATTCCACCCGAGTGCGATATTGATGGAGGGAAGAAGTGAAAAAATTTGAGCAGTTTATCTATAACATTTTAAAAAGTAAACCTAGAAAATTTTTTGTAATTGTAGCGGTTTTAGCTTCATTGGGGGCGTCAATTATGATGATCCCTACACAAATTGTGTGGGTTAAAATGTTGCCGGGAAAGAGTGCTAACACTTTTAGTGTTTATATCGATCTTCCCACCGGTAGCTCTATTGAGGAAACCCAAAAGGTTAGCGAATGTGTGTTAGATATTTTAAAACAGGAGAAAGAGGTAACAGATATTGAAACTTTCTTAGGAATGGGAGCGCCGTTAGACTATGCCGGTTTAGTTAAAGGAAGTGCGTTTAAAAATAGTGAAAATGTAGCGGAGATGGTGGTAAATCTTACCGATAAACACACTCGTGAAGAGCGAAGTTACAATATGGTTCATCGACTTCGCCCCATCATTAAGCAAAAATGTGAACCTTTAGTAAAACAGACCTCTATAAAACTTATTGAACAGCCAGCGGGACCCCCAACCCTAGCTTCAATCGTAGCTGAAATCTACACCCCCAACAATAAAACTCGCCGTGAATTTGCACAAAAAGTAGCAGAGGTGTTTAAACGCACTCCCGGATTAGTAGATGTGGATATTATGGAGGATGAGATTTTTAAAAAGTTTCACCTAAAACCAAATATCGACAAAATTCAAAAGAGCGGTTTAGCAGTAGAACAGGTGCAAAAGATTCTTTATTTAGCGTTTCAAGGAATGGCGGTAGGGGTAAAAAATAGTGAACATTATCCTGCTCAAATCGATCTTTTTTTAAGACTTTCAGATGAAACTAGAAGATTTGATAATAAATCTCTTCAAGCGGTTAAGAGTAAATTGGCTTCTTTTGAGTTGATGAATCAAAAAGGGCTAATGGTACCACTGTTAGAAGTTGTAGATATTGTCGAGGTTCAAAACGAACCCACTTTAATGCATAAAAACTTAAGAAGATATACCAATGTTATCGCAGAAACCGATCTAGTCTCTCAAGTTTATCCCCTACTAGATGCTAGAAAAGAGATAATGGAGAAATTTGCCCAAGACTATGAGATAAAAACTACAGACTACCTTTTTAACTTACAGTTTAAAGATAAGAAAAGCGGGGAGATAATCGATTTAAAATGGGATGGAGAGATGAAAGTTACCCTAGATACCTTTAGAGATTTGGGACTAGCATTTATCGCCGCATTGATTTTAATCTATCTCTTGATTGTGGTTTATTACAAAAGTTATAGCCTTTCAAATATCGTTATGGCAGGAAGTTTTCTTTCTATCATAGGAGTAATTGTAGGACACTGGGTAGCCGATTTGGTTACTAAAGATACCTTCTTTCTAACTGCAACCAGTTTGATTGGGTTTATCGCATTGATGGGAATTAGTTCTAGAAACTCTATCCTCTTAATCGACTTTGCAAAATCGCTAATGGAGGAAAAACATATTCCAAAAAGACGAGCGATAGCGATCGCTACCGCTACTAGAGCTAGGCCGATTATGTTGACTGCGATCGCCATTATTTTAGGTTCAGCTTTGCTAGCTAGTGACCCGATTTTTGGAGGGTTAGGAGTTGCTTTAATTGGAGGAACCGTAGCAGCTGTGGTAGTGTCGTTACTATTTATTCCGGTATTGATGGATAACACCAAAGCGATGGATTTTTACAAAGGGGAGGAGAATGGAAGAGCTAGGTAGGATGATAATTTTTATGGGGTTTTTGTTAATATTTGTGGGCTTTTTCATCGGATTCGTTGGGCGCTTGCCCGGCGATATTTACATTAAACGGGATAATTTTGTGTTTTATTTTCCTATCACTACCTCCATTGTATTAAGTCTTCTTTTTTCACTATTTTTCTACCTCTTCTCTAGGTTTTTTAGATAATTTGCTACAATTGTAAAAATTTTTCAAGGAGCTTTTAAATGTCCTATGGAATGAACGATTTGAAAAAAGGTTTAAGGATAGAACTTAACGGCGTTCCTTATAGAATTGTGGAGTATCAGCACGTAAAACCGGGAAAGGGTGCGGCGTATGTTAGAACAAAGATAAAATCTTTAATAGATGGAAGGGTGTTAGAAAAAACCTTTCACGCTGGAGATAAGGCTGGAAAACCAAACTTAGAGCAAAAAACGATGCAGTACTTATACGATGATGGGGAAAATATGCATTTTATGGATACCTCAACCTATGATCAGATCGCTTTAACCCACGATCAAGTAGGAGAAGAAAATATCAAATATCTAAAAGAGGGAATGAATGTAGAAATCCTTTTTCACAATGGGAAAGCGATCTCTATAGAACTTCCTCAAGTAGTAGAGTTAGAAGTTATAGAAACGGCTCCCGCATTTAAAGGAGATACTGCTACTGGAGGAAGAAAACCTGCAACTTTAGAAACGGGAGCAGTGGTACAAGTTCCTTTCCATATTTTAACCGGAGATGTGATAAAAGTGGATACGGTAGAAGGAAAATATTTAGAAAAAGTAAAATAAAGGAGGTTTAGAATGGCAAACGTTTTAGTTCCTTTAGCCGATGGGTTTGAAGAGATTGAAGCTATGGCTATTATAGATGTGCTTAGCCGAGCGCAAAATCACGTAGTTGTAGCAGGATTGTTTGATAACGAAGTGGAAGGTGCAAACACCGGATTAAAAGTATTGGTACACGATCTTTTAAGAAATGTCGATCCGGAAGATTTTGATATTATGGTTTTACCCGGAGGTCTACCCGGAGCGGAACATTTAGCTAAAAGTGAACTGGTACAAGAGTATATTAGAAGAATGAATGAAAAAGGTAAAATGATTGGAGCTATTTGCGCTGCACCGTGGGCGTTAAAAGAGGCTGGAGTGTTGGATGGAAAAAAACATACCAATTATCCGGGATTTGAAGAAAAAACAGGAGTAGAAGGATATATTCCAGATCAAAAAGTTGTAATTGATGGGAATGTGGTAACTTCAAGAGGTCCAGGAACTGCGATCTGCTTTGCACTAGAACTTGTTAGAATCTTAAACGGAGAAGAAACCTACAAACAGCTTAAAGAGGGGTTATTAGCAGATTACTGCTAGGAGAAACTCCTCTCCTTTTACCCCTTTTCATTTTTGCTATCTTTTTAAATCCTCTTTTCCTCTATACAACAACCTTCTTCCTAAGTCTCATTTTTGATAAATTCTAACACTAACTAAAGAGTAAAATAAAACATTACATAACTAAATAGAAAGAATGAAGATAATAGATTTTCTATCCAAAATAACCAAAATATTAAAAAACATAGCGGATATAATTCTTACAGTTATAAAGATATACCAAGAAATAAACTAATACTCCTTACGGTGGCGTTATGGTGCTTTATATTGGCTTTTGAAAGGCTATTTTGTTCTGGCTGGTTTTGGTGGGGTTATGGTAGGTAGAGTGGTGGCCAGGGGCGGAATCGAACCGCCGACACAGGGATTTTCAGTCCCTTGCTCTAC
>JAADFB010000005.1 GCA_013153095.1 Campylobacterota bacterium
GTTTTAATCGCTTTTGTGCTGTTTATGATCTGGCTTGTGGTAGGGTATCACCATCAACGAGGACACCATAAGCGAGGTGAAAACTGATTTTGGGTACAATCACAGTAAAAAAGGGTGTTTATGGCGTCGCTGTTAGTTGAAATTGGAGTAGAGGAGCTTCCAGCTATACCTTTTTTAAAAGAACTACCCAATATCAAACCAAAATGGGAAAGGATACTAAAAGAGAACTCTCTCTTTAGTGAAGGGGAGTTTTTCTATACCCCTAGAAGATTGGTTTTATGGCATAAAGAGTTCCCTTTAACTCAAGAAAAAACTTACCAAGAGTTTTTTGGTGCTCCAGTAGAGATCGCGTTTAAAGATGGAAAACCCACTAACGCGGCATTGGGTTTTGCTAGAAAATGTAACATCTCCTTAGATGAAATTTCCACTATCAAACGGGGAGATAAAGAGGTCTTATATTACAAAAGGGAAATTGAGGGAAAAGAGTCTAAAGAGCTTCTTCCAAGTTTAATCTATCGATGGCTAAAGAGTTTAGATTTTGGAAAATCGATGAGGTGGGGGGAGCTAAGAGAGGAGTTTATTAGACCTATTCGCTGGATAGTGATACATTTAGGAGAGGAGTTTTTAAAAGCTTCCCTGTTTGGGGTTGAAAGCTCAAATACTACACAAATTCATCGCTCTATCTCTCTTGAACCGATCCCTTTTAACGAGGCTAAAGAGTATTTTGAGATTTTAAAAGAGGGAGGAGTTATTTTATACCCCGAAGCTAGATATGAAAAGATCGATATTGGATTTTCCCAAATAGAACAAGAGGGGATAGTAATAGAAAAAGATAGGGATCTTTTAGCTGAAGTGGTCGCAATTACAGAATTTCCAACACCTCTTAAAGGAGAGTTTGAAGAGCGGTTTTTAAAACTTCCCCCTGAAGTAATTATTACCAGTATGAAAGAGCATCAGCGCTATTTCCCACTTTTTAAGGATGGAAAGTTAGTAAACGGTTTTGTAGTTGTAAGTAACGCGTATACTGATGACTTTAGCCCTATCGTTCAAGGAAATGAGAAGGTTTTAAAAGCTAGATTATCGGATGCCCTCTTTTTTTGGGAGAACGATTTAAAAAGAGGGTTAGATTTTGAAGGGTTAAAAGAGGTTGTGTTTTTAGAAGGGTTAGGAACTCTTTTTGATAAGGAGTTAAGGGAGTTAAAGATTGCTAACCATCTTTTTGAAAAATATAAAGATCGATTTTTAGAGCCGGGTAAAACTAAAGCTCTTTTAGAGCGTGCGATTATGTTAAGTTACGCTGACCTTTTAAGCGAGATGGTTTACGAGTTTACCGAACTTCAAGGGATTATGGGTTATTATTATGCGCTAGCACAAGGGGAAGATGAGCAAGTTGCGTTAGCTATCAAAGAGCAGTATTTACCCAACAAAGAGGATAGCGAGCTTCCAACCACTCTTTTTAGCGCAATTGTGGCAATGAGTAAAAAACTGGATACTTTAATGTCTCTTTTTAGCATTAATAAACTTCCCACAGGTTCTAAAGACCCTTTCGCTTTAAGAAGAATGGCTAACGGAGTTATAAAGATCGCGTTAGAGTATCAGCTATCTTTAGATATTTCTAAACTTTGGAAAGAGATTTCTAGCGAGTATAGAGAGTTTGACTTTAAAAAACTGGAAGAGTTTTTTATTGAAAGGCTTTATCAACACTACAGCCTCAACCCTTCCATTATCAAAGCTGTATTAGAGAGCGGAGAGCGAGATTTAGTAAAGCTAGATAGAAAGATAAAAGCGTTAGAAAAGATAGTGAAAGAGCCAAATTTCAAAGAGATTTTTACAACTTTCAAACGGTTAGCCAATATTGTAAAAGATGTCGATTTAAAAGAGCTAGAGGTTGATCCTAATCTTTTTGAGAGTGAGTACGAAAAAAGGCTTTGGGAAACTTTTAATAAAGTTAAAAGTTTAGAGTTTGAAAGTTATGAAGAGCAACTAAAAGCTTTGTTTGGTTTAAAAGAGGAGATCGATAATTTTTTTGATAACGTTTTGGTAAACGCTCCCGATCCCACCATTAGGAAAAATAGGAAACATCTAATCGCTTCCATCTACAAAGAGTTTAAAAAAATAGCAGATATTAAGGAGATAAGTGTATGACTTTATAGTAATAGGAGGAGGTAGTGCGGGAGTTCATACCGCCTATTTTCTACGCTCTTTTGGGGCTAAAGTAGCCCTAGTTGAGAAAAGTAAAATAGGAGCTGGAGGCAGTGGAGCTGCGGGAGCGTTTGTAACTCCTAGACTTGGAAAAGGGGGAGCTATCCAGCGATGGAGTAATGAAGCGTTTAAATTTGCTATCTCTTTTTACGATAACTTCCCCCATTTTTATAAAACTCAACTTCTTCGACTTCCTAAAGAAAAAGAGGATTTTTCAGTTTTTGAACCCTATTTGAAAGAGATCAACTATCAACGTACCAACGAGGGATTTCTCTTTTTGGATGCTGGAGTTATAAAAGCTAAAGAGCATCTAGAAAAGCTAGCTAAAGAGATAGAAGTTTTTCTTTTTACTCCAACTATTAAAAAAAGAGGAAGCTATTTTGAAGTTGGGAAGCTTTTGGGTAAAGAGATCATTCTTGCTACCGGGAGTGAACTTAAGCTTCCTTATGTAAAAGTTGGACAAACTTCAGGAATTAGATTTGATTTAGCTACCAGTTTAACATTGCCTTATTCTTTGCATAAAAAAGTATCTTTATCTAAAGAGATTGATGGAGTTACTATTTTAGGAGCTACCCATCAGCGCCCTAATAGACCTCAACCTCCCTCCTTTTTATTTGAACAAGCTAAAGAGATGGTAGGGGAGTTTAATTATAAACTGGTACAGATGTATTGTGGAGTTAGAAGTAGCGTAGATGATCATCTTCCAATCGTAGGTTCTTTACTTGAGTTAAGTAAACTTAAGCTACCTAAAAGCTATAAAGAGATAGAGTTATCTAAGCTTCCTAAGAGTAAAATCCACATCATAGGAGGCTTAGGAGGACGGGGGTTTGTATTTGGACCGTTTGTAGGAAAAATGTTAAGTGAGTATCTACTCTTTGATAGAAAGATTCCAGATGAGTTAAATCTTAATCGTTATCTAAAAAGATATGTAAAGAGAGGTGGAAAATGAAAAAAAAAGGGTTAGTTTTGCTCAATATGGGAGCGCCTAAGGATTTGGAGGAGGTTGAGGTTTTTTTAAAAAATATGTTTAACGATCCCCATATACTTCCTTTACCTGCACCTATTAGAAAGATGGCGGCTTTGGCAATTGTAAAAAAAAGATTAGAGAGCGCTAAAGCTAATTATGAGAAAGTTGGAGGAAAAAGCCCCCTTTTAGAAAACACTTTAAAACTGGTTGATAAAGTAAAAGAGAGTATAGGCGACGAGATTTATGTCACTTATGGAATGCGTTACACGCCTCCCTTTGCAAAAGATGTAATAAGAGAGCTTCACAGACACGATGTAGAAGAGGTTTTATTTTTTCCTCTTTATCCCCATTTCTCAAGTACCACCACTCAATCTATCTTGCACGAGTATATCACCTATCTAACCGAGTATATGAGAGAGATAGGGTATAGCCCAAAAGCAGATTATATAGAGAGTTTCTACTCAAATCCAACCTTTAATAACCTCATTGTAGAAACTATTTTAGAAAATGTAAAAGATCCTAAAGAGTATGAGCTAATCTTTTCGGCACACTCAATTCCTCAAAAGATGGTAGATCAAGGAGACCCCTATTTGGATCAGGTAAAAGAACATTTTGATATTTTAACTCAACTTTTAGGAGATAAATTTAATAGCTATCACTTAGCGTTCCAATCTAGGGTAGGTCCTGTTAAATGGTTAGAACCTTCTTTAGAAGAGAAGTTTAAAGAGATTGGAGAAGGGAAAAAAGTGGTAGTATATCCTATCTCTTTTGTGTTGGATAATTTAGAAACAGTAGGAGAGTTACAACACGATTATCAAGAATTAACCGGTAAGTTTAAAGATTATAAAGTGATAAGTTGTTTAAATGAGAAGATGGCAAAAGTGATTGAAGATATAGTTAGGAGCAGGGGATGGTAGGATATATCTACGATCCTATCTTCACCCTTCACGGAAGCGATGAGCATATCGAAAACCGCTTTAGAGTTGAAAGGATAAATCAAGTAGCTAGCCACTTTCCTTTACAACGATATCCGGTGATAAAAGCTTCCAAAGAGGAGTTAAAAACTATCCACGACCCCGCTTATGTGGATTGGGTGGAGAGAGCGTATCAGGAGGGGTATAGGTTTATCCTAAATGAGGATACGCTTTTAACTCCAAAAAGTTTTGAGGTGGCTAGTTATGCAGTTGGTTCAACCAAACCAATTATCGACGCTTTCAAAGCTAAAGAGATAAAAAGAGCTTTTTTAAACCTTCGACCACCCGGACACCACGCAGAATACA
>JAADFB010000007.1 GCA_013153095.1 Campylobacterota bacterium
ATTATAAACTCCTTTTTCACAAAAAAATATCCCAAGAGCTATCTCATACTCCTTATGGGGGAGTTGTTCCCGAACTTGCTAGCCGTCTTCACGCAAAAGCGTTACCCAAAATCTTAGAAGAGGTAAAAGAGTTTCTCCCCCATATCAAAGCGGTAGCAGTTACTACCCACCCCGGGCTCTCAGTTACACTTCTTGAGGGTGTAATGATGGCAAAAGCACTGCATCTAGCGTTAGATATCCCGTTAATTGGAGTTAATCATCTAGTTGGACATATCTATTCCCTTTTTATAGAAAAGGAGGTACTTTTTCCTTTAGATGTGTTGCTAGTTAGCGGTGGTCATACGATGATTTTAAAAGCTAAAGATTTAGAAGAGATAGAGCTTATCGCTTCAACTCTAGATGATAGTTTTGGAGAGAGTTTTGATAAAGTGGCGAAGATGATGGGATTGGGGTATCCCGGAGGCCCTATTATTGAAAAGCTAGCTCAAGAAGGAGATAGTGAGCGGTTTAAGTTTCCTATCCCTTTAAAAAACTCAAAAAAGTTGGCTTTTAGTTTCTCAGGATTAAAAAACGCTGTGAGATTAAAAATTGAGGAGTTATCACCACTTTCATATCAAGATAAGTGCGATATTTCCGCCTCTTTTCAAAAAAGTGCGATAGAGCATCTTTTACAAAAAAGTAAAAAGGCAGTAGCTTCTAAAAAGTTAGCCATAGTTGGAGGAGCTAGTGCAAATTTGAAGTTGAGAGAAAGGTTTAAAGAGGAGTTTGATATTTTAACTACAAAGCTAGAGTTTTGTAGCGATAACGCAGCAATGATAGGACGGGTTGGAGTAGAGCTTTACAAAAGGGGAAGATTTACCCCACTGGAGGAGTTAAAAGCTACTCCCAAAAACGGATTTACTTAAGTAAAACTTATTCAAAAAAATTGAACGAAGTAAAACGGAGTAAATTTATCCTATTTTTTCTATACTTTCACCATCAACTATATTTAACATCTATCAAGGAGGTTGAAATGGCAACAGTTACATTGAAGGGGAATCCTGTCAATCTACAAGGAAACGAGATCAATGTTGGGGATAAAGCTCCAGAGGCGGTAGTTGTAACTACTGATCTTGCTGAGAAAAAAGTGGGGGGAGCTCAAGATAAAGTTCAAATGGTTATCGTTGTTCCTTCTTTAGATACTCCAGTATGTGCAACTGAAACTAGAAAATTCAATGAGGAAGCTGCAAATATCGATGGTGTAGATGTTACAGTTGTATCTATGGACTTACCTTTTGCAAGCAAAAGATTTTGCTCTACTGAGGGAGTTGAAAATCTAACCGTAGCTTCCGATTATAGAAATAGAGATTTTGGTGAGAAGTATGGAGTTGTTATCGCTGAAGGTCCTCTTCAAGGGATTTTAGCTAGAGCTATCTTTGTAATCGATAAAGATGGCAATGTTGTATACAAGCAACTAGTTCCTGAAATTACTGAAGAGCCTAACTACCAAGAAGCTCTAGAAGCGGCTAAAAAAGCGGCTGCGGCGTAAAAGGGAAGTCCCTCTTCCCTCCTTTCTTACTTCTTTCTTTTCCTCTTCTCTTTTTTAGGCAATTTGAATGTTTGTTGATAAAATCCTTTTCCTCGATCTTGAGGTCAATAGAAATGAAAAAATAGAAGAAATAGGTTTAGTTATAGGAGAAGAGAGATTAAGAACTTCCTCTTTAGCTAAAGCAAAAGAGTTTATCCTTCTACACAATCCTAAACTTCTTGTAGGGCATAATCTTTTTAAATTTGATAACCTTTATTTAAAAAGTTCTAAACTCTCTTTTCTTACCCTTTTGCCTTCTTTGGATACTCTTCCTATCTCTCTTCTTCTTTTTAGTGAAAAAACTTTCCATAGCCTTCCTAAAGAGTATAAAGATGAGGATAACTTTTTTAACGATCCTTTAAAAGATGCACTTTTAACAAAAAGATTGTTAAAGAATAGTGTCGAAAGATTTAACTCTCTACCTCCTTTTTTCCAAGCAGTTTTTTACTCTCTCTTAAGAGATAAAAAAGAGTTTGCCAATTTTTTTACTTTAATAAAGCCTCCTCCTTTTTTAGCTTATCCTCAGCTTTTAAACACAATAATTTCCAATTTTCCTACTTTAAAAAATGTAAAGCTTTTGAAAGATTCCGTTTTATCTTCCCCTATTCAATTAGCATATATTCTTTCATTAACACACTCAATTATTAAAGCTCATCCTCCAAAAATCTTGTATGAGTATCCCGATATAGTTGAGTTACACAAAAAATTAACCTCTTTTGAGATGGAAGAAATTGTAGAGTTTATGTATCAAACTTTTGGATTTAGCGGATTTAGAGAGTTTGTAGCAGTAGATGATTCCTCTTTTATCTCTCAACGCGATATTGTACTTGAAACTTTAAAGGATAACTCTTTAATAGCAATTTTACCTACCGGAGGAGGTAAAACTTTCACTTTTTGGCTTCCAGCTCTCTTTAGAGCTAGTAGAATAAAATCTTTAACGGTAGTTATTTCTCCTCTTCAAGCTTTAATTCAAGATCAGCTAAAAAATTTTCAGCAACAGGTAGCAAATTTTACTGCAGTAGCAATTAGTGGGTATCAAAGCTATCTAGAGCGTGCAGATGCGATTGAAAAGGTCATTAATGGAGAGGCTGATATTCTCTATTTAGCTCCAGAAAGTTTAAGGAGCGAAACAACTTTTAAAATTTTAAAAAATAGAGTGATTGAAAGGTTTGTAATTGATGAAGCTCATTGTTTATCTATTTGGGGACACGACTTTAGACACGATTATTTTTATATCGCAGAGTTTATAGAGGAGTTATTAAAAGTACAACCTTGGGCGAAGGAGATACCAGTTTCTTGTTTTAGTGCAACAGCAAAGAGCAATGTGATAGAGGATATTCAAAACTATTTTAAAGAAAAACTTTCTTTAACTCTTACTTCCTTTATCGCTAAACCTGAGAGAAAAAATTTAAATTATTACTCTATTTTAGTAAAAAATGAAGAAGAAAAATTTTCGTGGTTATTAAAACTTTTAAAAGAGACTCCTGCATTGGTTTATATTCCTTCTTCTACTAAAAAATGTGAAAATATAGCCTTAGAACTACAAACATTAGGCTTTAACGCAAAGCCTTTTCACGCTAAATTAGAAAAAGAGGAAAAGAGTTTAATTTTAAAAGAGTTTATAGAAGATAAACTGGATATAGTAGTAGCTACCACTGCCTTTGGAATGGGAGTTGATAAACCCAATATAAAAACGGTAATCCATTATGAAGTTTCCAACTCCTTAGAAAATTATGTACAGGAAGCAGGAAGGGGAGCAAGAGATCCAACCTTAACTGCTAATTGCTATACACTTTTTTTAGAAGATGATTTAGATAACCATTTTTTAAACCTCAACTTAAATAAAATCAGCTCTAATGAAATAAATTCAATTTTTAGAGCTTTAAAGAGTAAAAACTCCAAAGAGATCTATATCACTTCAAGAGAACTAGCTTTAAAAGCTGGGTGGGATATAGAGCGGGGAGATTGGGATAGTAAAGTTAAAACTGCCCTTTTAGAATTAGAAAGAGCAGGATATCTACAACGAAAAAGGAATAAAGTTCGTTTTTTTGCAAGCTCAATCGTAAAAGACCCTTTTGACAAACTAGCTTCCTATAAGAAGAAATTATCTCCTCAAGAGTATCAACTTCTAATTTTAACTTTAAATGCTCTTCTTGGAAGAGGGAAACCTAAAGCTACCCAATTGGATGAAATAGCTTTTATTCTAGATCACCCTAGAGAAGAAATAGCTAGAGCAATTTTAAAACTAAAAGAGCTAAAAATCCTTCGAGAATCTTGGGATATTCAATTAACTCTAAAGCGGAATGCAAAGAGAAGATTTGAAGAGGTTTTAAGAGTTGAAAAAGGGCTGATAAATTTTTTTAAGAAACACCCTTTTATGGTGATCTCTTTACGAAGTTTGAATGAACATTTAATTGATGAAAAAATAGTGGATAGAAACGTAACTTTTTTAATACAAGAGCTTTTAAAAAGTTGGAGAAGAAAAAAAGAACTTTTCCACTTTTCTAGAATAGATCGTGTAAATGATCTATGGAGGTGTGAAGTAGTAGATATAGAAAGGTTAGAAAAAACTATCTCTTTAAAACGTTTTACTACTCAAAAAGTTCTTTATTATCTTTTAAAATTAAACTCTTCTACCTTAACTCTTTCCCTTTTAGAGATTGCAAAAAGCTTGGAGTTAGATCCTAAGATGATTGATAGAGCACTTTTTTATCTCCACTCTTTTGAAATAATAGAATTAGGAGAGGGAAGATTTATCTACTATTCTCCTATGCATATTGTA
>JAADFB010000089.1 GCA_013153095.1 Campylobacterota bacterium
GCTACAATACTAGCGGTTTGGTTTAAAGGAGTAGGAGTTCCGTAATATTCAACCTTGATATTTTCAACTACTGCAGTAGTAACTCTTCCCGTTCTTAAGGTGCTAAAATCTTTTTTCAACACATCTAACGATTTTTGCATATGATCTTTTGCATACTCATAAATCTCATTTAGTTCCATCGCTTACTCCTTACGATAAGTTTTGTGCTAATTTTACTATTTTTTACCTTTAGGATAACTCTAGTACGCGCCCTTTTAAGTTTATATCCTAGTTTTACCTTAACCTTTCCATTTCTAACTTTAACTCTCCTCCATCCATATCCTGTTACATACAAAAAAGCTTTTTTGTATTTGGGGTCGATCTCTACCTCTACCTCTTTTAAGATTTTAAAGTAGCGTTGAGGTTTTATCCAGTTAGCCTTTAGATGGTTAACCCTTAGAGCCGCTTTTAAATTGCTTTTCCCAACCATAGCCAACCGATTTAACCTAAAAGGGTTATCCCCTACAGCTCCCCGATCTTGATTTAGGATAGCTGTGAAGTTAAACTCTTTTAAAATCTTTTCAACCTCTAAATTGTATTCTCCATACGGATAAGCGTAATATTTTGGAAAAAAACCTAGATGTTTTTTAAAAAGCTCTAAACCTGTTTTGGTGTCTTTTATAATCTCTTTTTTTGAAAGGTTTAAAAGGTGGGGGTGTGAGTGGGAGTGAAAACCTATCTCTCCAAACTTAGAAACTCTTTTTAAATCCCTCCAAGTTAAAAAATCGGGGTATCTTAAATTGGTCGGTTTGGTAGAGATTAGAAGCGTAAAAGGGTAGTTGTATTTTTTAAACAGGGGAAGAGCTTTTAAGAAACTTTTAAACCCATCATCGATCGTTATAACTACCCAGTTATTGGGAACTTTTTCACCGTTATGAAGTTTTTCTACTACCCAAGAAAGAGGTACAACCTGGTAATTGTGTCTTTTTAAATACTCAAACTCCCTTTTTAACTCTTTAAGAGAAGTGTTAGTAGTTGGATAACGGTTATCCCCAAACCTATGGTAAACTAATATATGGGCATCCGCCCAAAGGAGGGAGAAAAAGCTAGTTAGAAACAGGAGGAGGCGGAGGGACATCTTCACTCTTAGGTGCGGTAGGGATTACCTCTTTTTTAATTTCGACTTTATCGACGATGGAGCGGTTATATTCTTTGTTGTACATATATCCTAACAAGATGGTGTTCAATACAAATGCGGTAGCTAAAAAGAAGGTCAATCTAGTTAAGAATCCTTGAGGACCTTTTGCTCCAAAGAGAGATTCGTTACTTCCACTATACGCTCCTAAGCCTATAGAGGAACTTTTTTGTAGTAAAATAACGATAGTTAAAATTATCGCAAGCACTATCTGCATAATAAAAAGGATTTTTATCATCTCTTCCCTTTATGAAAATTTAGGCCAATTATACCAAAAAAAGATGCTCCCAAAACACGCAATAGAATTTGATAGATTCGCATTGGAGTATGAAAAATATAAGATTATTCAAACAAAAGTTGCGACCCATTTAATTCACAACACTCCCTACTATGGTAGGAGAATTTTAGACTTAGGAGCGGGGAGTGGAGAGGTGTATAAAGCTATTTTTTGGGAGTTTGATCAATTTTTTGCTTTAGATATTTCCAAGAATCTTTTACAACTTCATCCAAAAAAGGGGGTTAAGTTTTTGGTATGCGATTTTGATAAAAAAGGTTGCTGGGAAAAAGTGGAAAAGTTGGGAGTGGATTTTATAGTCGCTTCCTCCTCTTTACAATGGAGTAAAAATCTTTCTTTTCTATTTCAACAAGCAAAAGCTATCACCCAAAATATCGCTTTTTCTATCTTTACTTCCAACACTTTTAAAACGCTTCATCAACTTCTTGGAATCTCTTCTCCTATTCCTTCTAAAAAGGATATTTTGACCCAAATTTGCCAACATTTTTTGATAGACTATGAAGTAAAGGAGTATAAACTCTTTTTCCCTAACCGTTACGAGATGTTAAGGTATATAAAAAGAACTGGAGTGAGTTCGGGTAAAAAAAGGGTAGGTGTTAAAGAATTAAGACGAGTTTTAAGAGAATATCCTTATCCCTATTTAGAGTTTGAGGTGGTGTTCATATGGTCAAAGCGGTAACTGTTTTACTTCTTCCTTGTCTTTTGGTAGCAACTGTTGTGTGTGAAGTGGAGGAGGATAGAGTTACTTGCACCTACTTTATAACCCGATCTGATAAGGCGTACGATACTTATGTAGAATTTCACTGGTTCTCCCCAAACGGAAATGAGGACAGGATAAAACTGTTTCAAGTCCCACCTTATTGCGGATCGGTATACGATTATATCTATTTGCCTCAAAAGGGGAGATGGAAGGTTAGAGTTAAAGAGTTGGAGAGTAATGTAACTTCGATCACCTTTTTTGAAGTTAATCAGAGTGATGAAGAGTTTTTTGAAGACTAAGCTCCTTTTCGATATCGTATAGCTCATATCTAATCTTTTTGAATCTCTCACTCCAACTAGAATCGATTAGTTTAAACGCCTCCTCCAAAACTCTAGAGGCTTCCTGAGAGCGTTTTATGTTAGCGCTCATTATCTCCTCTAGAGTTGCTCTTTTTTTTTCACTCTCAATACTCTCTTTTAAAACATCTTTTTTTATATCTCGATATTTTAAGAGCTTTTTATTGGAGTAGGTTGCTTGGTGGCGAAGCTGTTTTAATCTTAGTGATAGGGGTTGATTATTGAAAATGTAACGCTCAATATCTTCCACAACCCTAATCCCCTCTTTGAGGCGATTAAGGTTGGCATCGATAAGTCTAAAAATCTCATTCATCCCCTAAAAATCCTAACAGTTGAAGTAAAGAGGTGAAAAGATTTAATACATCTAGATAAAGTGATATAGCACCCTCAACTGGAGAGTCAAAATTACCTTTTATTAAGTTTTGAGTGTCGTAAAGGATAAACGCACTAAAAATTAAAGCTCCCAAAGAGGCGATCGCTAATTGAAGAATTGGACTTCCTAAAAAGATATTGATCAATCCCGCAACTATTAGGATGATCACCGCAATTATTAAAAATTTTCCCATAAAGGTAAAATCTCTTTTGGTATTAAATGCAAATAGAGAGATTCCCCCAAATGCTACTCCGGTTAATAAAAACGCATTGGTTATAATCCTAGCTCCTGAGGGAAGGGAAAGAATCGCACTAAGTAGCGGAGTTAAAGTTAATCCAGTTAAAAAAGTAAACACAAAGAGCATAATCAAGTTTATACCCGGTTTCTCTTTAGTGAAATGAAGCCCTATCAAAGCCAAAATCTCTAAAATCACCAATCCCCAATACCACTTAGCAATTACTGGAGCGACTTGCATTCCCAAATAAGCACCCGTAGCACCTGCTAATAAACTTGCCGCAAACAGTTCATAGGTTTTCTTTACAAAACTAAGTTTTTGCGCCTTTACCTCTTGGGAGAGTGTGGCGTTATCTCTTACATAAAGGTCCATTATTACCTCCTAATTTTTTTATGCATTATAGTTAAAGAAAAGTAATAGTTCCAAGAAAAAATTTTTAAACCTTCTTAAAACTGGTTAAAATTACACAAAAAAAGGGATGAGGTGAGAAAAGGATTTAACCTCCCTTTTACAATTTTTTTAATAGTAGTTGCTGGATTAGTTGCTTCGTTATGGTTAAAGGTGTTGAAGGTTAGTTTAGTTACAACTGTAGATACCTACCATAAAAAACAAGCTCTTCTTTTTTTAAAAAGCTCCTTCCAACACACTATCTTTAAACTCCAAACCCACAATAGACAAAACGGATGCTTAAAAAATTTAACCTTTACCTCTAAAAAGTTTACAGCCCAGGTTGAGATAAAAAGGTACTATTTTTTTAATGGAGTAGATAACGATGGGATGCAACATTGTGAACCTAAATTAGTTAAAGCTATCAAAACCCCTCAAAGTAACGGGTATGTTCTTTTTAAAATAGTAGTAACCTCTAAAGAGACTCCTAAAACCTTAACTCCAATTAGAATAACAAGAACCTTTTTGGAGAGATTGTGAAAAAGGGTTTTACTCTATTTGAGCTGTTGATAGTAATGGTTGTAGTTGGAATTTTAAGCTCTACCGCTTACTTTTCGCTTAGGATAAATAGAGATTACTTTGAGCTGGAAGCACTTTATCTAAATCTTTTAAAAGCTAAATATCAAGCGATAAATTACGATAAAAGGGGTGTTGAAACCAATTTATCTATAGGTTGTGTTAAGGTGGAAAGGAGTTTAATCTGTTTTGATAGGTTTGGAAGAGCTTATAAAAATGGTAAGCCAATTACTAACCCTACTTTTATTGCTACTTTTAAAAATAGAAGTTTACTTCTATTTCCTCAAACAGGCTATCTAAAGGTTGTAAGTGGGCGTAGTCGTAATTAAAGAGAAAACCCTTTATTTAATCGATGATCACCAAATAGAAAAAATAACCCCTAAAGAGGCTAGAAAACATCTAGTAGGAGGAAAGATAGAGTTAAAAGAGCTTATAGCGTTAAACTTTAAACTTCCTTCAACCCTCTCACCTCAACAACTTCCCTTACAGGTGGAGCTTAAAATGTATAATGAAGGGGGTTTAAACCCTCAACAAGATTATATTATCGATTTTCTCTCCTATAAATTTGAAAACTATTATCTAATTGAGGCGTTTGCAGTTCCTAAAGAGCGAGTGATAGCTCTTTTTAGCCCGATCGCCAAAAAGATAGGGTTTATCGATCTTATCTATCCAAAATTTATCACTTACACCTCTTTAAGTAACCATAACTACTTGGTTTTTTACTTTTCTAAAAAAGAAGCGTTTATTGCTATTTATCAAAAAGGTAGTTATATTGGACATAGAGCAATAGATTCTTTAGAAAGAGTTGTTAAAGAGATAAAGCTAACCAATTTAGAAGAGGTTTTAACTCAAAAAGGATTAAAAAAAGAAAACTATTCCCCTCAGGAAAGTTTACTTTTTGAGCAGTTGTATGAACTATTTTTTAAGAATATAGAAAAAGTGGTACACACCTTAAACTTTAAAAGAAGTTTTTTTGGAATAGAAGAGATCGATAAACTTTTTGTCGATTTAGATGGAGAGAATATAAAAGGAAAGAGTATCCCAGGACTGGTAGAGCTTTTCTTATCTTTTGGCGTAGATGGAAAATGGGAGCATGAAACTTTAAAAGACTCACTAAGAATAGAAGCTAACTACATCCAATACCGTCCACAAAGTTTAAATTTTTCCATCTTTGAGCGTAAAAAACCTCTTTTAGAAAGAGATATAGTTAAATCGATAGCTCTTTTAACCTTTTCTTTAGGAGCGGTCGGAATAGGGGCGTTTTGGTTAAATAAAAAAAATCTAGCTTTAGAAAAAGAGATCACCAATAAACAGTTACAGCTAGAAAAAGTAAAAAAAGAAGCTATGTTACTTGCTAAACAAATAAAAAGATTAAAAAGGGAAAACAAACAGCTTTTATTAAAAAAAAAGGAGGAGGAAAAAAAAAGACAAGATTATCTCCTAACCTTACAACAGATTCCATTATTTCATTCCTACACCAAAAACCGGCAACAGATGGTAAACGATACCGTCCTTACTTTAGCTAAGTATAGGCTTACTACTCAACTATTAGAACAAAACGGAAGTTTTAAGCTTACTGTAGATATAACCTCTCCAAAACAGGAAAAGATCGCTAAATTTATAGACTCTTTGCTTGAAAAAGGATATACGGAGGTTAAAACTGATAAGATTGTAAAAAAAGAGGGGTTTTATGAAAGTGTAGTAAAGGTTAAAAGGTGAAAAGTGTAAAATCTACTTTACTTCTCTCTTTTTCTATATTGCTAGGAGGATACTATTTTATTTTACAACCTTTAGAACTAAGGCTTAATGAACAAAAAGAGCAAAAAGAGGAGTTAGAAAGGGAGTTGAAAAAATTTTCTACAAAAAAGGGTCTAAAAAGGTTAAAAGAGTTAAAACTTCAACAAGAAAAGATAAAAGAGGAGATAACCATCCTACAAACCTCTCAAAAAGAGATTTTAAAACGGTTGGAAGCTAACAAAACTCTTTTTTTTACTAAGAAGCGTTTTTCTAAAATGTTAGATCACCTCTTAAAAAACTCTCGACAGTTGGAATTAAAAAGTGTAGAGATTGTGGAAGGGGAAAAAAAAGAGATCGGAAAACTTTATAAATTTGATGAGATAAAAGTGGAAGGAAGAGGGGAGTTTTTAAAAACCATAAATTTTTTAAGAGAGGTAGAAAAGAGTAAAATCCTTTTAAAAACCACTTATTTTAAGGTTGAAAAGAACGGGAGTGTTCCAGCTTTTAGATTTAACATCTCCTTTTTTGGGGTTAAGTTGTGAAAAAACTTCTATTTTTAACCCTTCCACTTTTAGCGTTAGAGTTACCTAGATACGACCCTTTTAAAAAAAGTATCCCTAAAAGAAAGTGGAGATATCCTACAATTAAAGTAGAAGCAATTTTTAACCATAAAGCGTTTATTAACGGAAGATTCTATAGCGTAGGAGATAGGATAGGGGTGGGGAAAGTGGTAAAAGTGGCTAAAGATTATGTGGTTATCTCCTTTGGAAGGAGAAAAAAGATATTTTTTCTTTCTACTCCTAAAAAGGTTGTAAAGATTAAGTGATGAGGTGGCTGTTTTTAATAGTTTTAATGGTAATTCTTGGAAGAAGTTGTGAAACCTTCTTTTTAAAAACCTCTCCCAACTCTAAAATCACATTAAAAGATATTCTTCAAGACCTTTCCCACTCCTGTCATATCTCAATTCTATTTGAAGATAGAACCGCAAGAGCAAAAATAGAGCAACCTTTAGAGTTTATCAATGTAGAAGGGGCTACCCTAAAGCAGTTTTTGGATTTAATTTTAGGAGAAAATAACCTTTTTTACTCTTTTAATCCACTTACTAAGGTTTTAAAAATCTCCTACTATAAAACTCAAAGCTTTCCTATCGACTATCTCAATCTCTCCTCCTTAGTGAGCGAAAGTAAAAAGTCGATCCTTTTGGGTAATGGAGGAAAAAAAGAGAGTGGTACTTCCAACGATTACACAACCATTAGCGCCAAAAGTGAGTTTACCTTTTGGGAGAGTTTAAAACAGCAGTTACATACTTTATTAATGGGAGTTGGAGGAAAGGAGGATTTTAAGATATTTATAAACAAAGACGCCTCCTTAATTACTATTAGTGGAACTAAAAAAGAGTTAAAAGAGGCTAAGGAGTTTTTAAACCAACTTTCCAACCAGATGCATAAGCAGGTACTTATTGAAGCAAAACTGATAGAGGTTGTCTATAACGATTCCAAAACTATAGGGATAGATTGGAGTAAATTTAACCTATCCTTAGAAGGGAATAGAGAAGCTCACTCTTTACGAAAAGATGGAGTAGAGATTAGCAATTTTGCCCTACCTAACTATTTTATCGGATACAATTTTTCAGCTAAGGGGTTGTTTGAGTTTTTAAAGCAGTATGGGGAGGTTAATATCCTCTCCAATCCCAAAATTTTAACATTAAACAACCAACCCGCTATTATCAATGTAGGAGATCAAATCTCTTACAAATATGAAACCAGTGGATATACTCTTCCCACTTCTACCGGAACTTTACAACAATCTGCAACTTACGCTATAGGGCAATCCTTTGTTGGAATAACTCTTTATGTGATCCCCGAAATTACTGCTAAGGGTGAGATCATTATGAAAATCAATCCTGTAACTAGTGAACTTCTAGATAATTCCTTAAAAGATCGCTCTTTACCTCCAGATATAAAAATCAAACAGTTGACTTCTATTGTAAAAGTTAAAGATGGACAAAAGGTTTTAATTGGAGGATTGATAAGTAAAAGCAGTATCCAAAGAGATAACAAAATTCCACTTTTAGGGGATATGCCTGTAATTGGTAGAATCTTTCATAACACTAAAAAGGAAACTAAAAGAAGCGAGTTATTTATCCTAATAATGCCAAAAATTGTAAAGGAGTAAAACAGTGTTTAGAGATTTAAAGGATAAAACTCTCTCCCTAACCTTTAAACAGATAATCAATTCCAAAATTGAGGAGTTTGGAGAGCTTTTAAATTTAACCCTAAACTCTAAAGAGAAGACCCTTTTTTTAGAAATAATGTTACTTGGAGAAAAAGAGCCTCTTTATGTCCATATTGGAAGATATGAAATCTTAAAAGAGGGGGAAAATTTCTTTTTACTGTTAAATAGTATCCACACTTCTAGAGAGTGGATAGATAAGGTAGCTAAAAAATTTATAGAAGATAGAAAGTTTGAAATTCCTCCCAATATAGCTAAGGGGCTAAGAATTATCATTTAAAAGCTTTTTTATCTCCTTTTCAAAGAAATCTCTTTTTATCACATTTTTTACAATGTCATCATAAAAACTCTTTTCTAAGGATGGAAGCTCTTCTAGATTAAAGCTGGGTTCAATGAGGAGAACAAATTTAAGTTTAGGGTATAGTTCTTTGAGTTTTCTAATTTTATGGAAATTGTACTCATCGCTCTCTTTATCGATAAAAAGAATTCGATATTTTCGCTCTTTTAATCTGTTTTCCATATCTTCTAAATCCATCGCCATATCTACGCTATATCCTAACGCCTTAAGTACATTGGCAAATAGCTTAGCTTCAAGAGGACTCTTTTTAAGAAGTAAAATATCGTAATCAAACTCATCACTACTACTTTTTGGCTCTTGTGGAGAGAAATCTTTTTCTAAGCTAGGAATATACTTTTTATCTGGAAGGAACGCTTTTAGAATCGTTTCTATATCTTTGCGATTGATAGGTTTTGTGATATATTCATCGAACCCTTTTTGCATAAACCGTTCTCTATCCCCTTTAAGTGCGTGGGCGGTTAGAGCAACTATTGGAGTTGGAATTAGATGCATCTCCTTTTCATATAGATGAATCTCTTGCATCGCTTCAATCCCATCTTTTAAAGGCATCTGAATATCCATAAAGATGATGTCATATTTTCCTTTTTTAAATTTTTCAAACGCTTCCAACCCGTTATCTGCTAATTCCACTTCTAAACCAAAATCTTCTAACGTCTTCTTAATCAGTTTTTGGTTGATAATATTATCCTCAGCTACCAGCGCTTTAGCTTTGAATTTGATATTATCTGAAAGCGCTAAAATAGCCGCTTTGTGGGAAAGGTTTTGAGAGTGTTGGAGATAGTATTCTAAGAGTTGCCGTAACTTTGTGTAGTTGGCAGGCTCATAAAGGTTTCTAATGAGTTTGCTCAATAGCTCTTCTATCCGTTTTTTAAAGGTGACTTTGGAAATTAGAGCTACTTGCACCTTTTGCATAAAGAAGTTTTTAACACTTTTTTCATCCACAAAATCGAAATCTAAAAGTGCGAAGTTGGAATTTTTCCCCTTCTCAATCACCTCTTTTAAATCGTTAAGTACTATAAATTCCACTCCAAAAAAATCGAAATAATCCTTTAAATACTTAGTTTGAGTCTTATGTTTTTCCTTAGGCTCATAGTAAACAATAGCTAGGTTACTAAAGCGATCTTTAAAACTCTCATTTAAGACAGGAATTTCCTCTAACTCTAAAGTAAAGAAAAATTTGCTTCCTTTCCCCTCTTCACTCTCCAGTTTTAACTCTCCTCCCATCAATCTCACAAACTCACTAGAGATAGTTAACCCTAACCCGGTACCTCCATATTTTCTTGTAACAGAAATGTCTGCTTGACTAAACGCTTCAAAAATCTTATCTTTCTTCTCTTCAGAGATTCCTATTCCGGTATCTCTCACTTCAAAGTAAAGGATCGCCTTAGAATCTTTCTCTCCTACCTTTTTAATCTCAACCGCAACTTCTCCCCCTTTTGGAGTAAACTTTACAGCGTTACTAATTAAATTTATCAACACCTCTTTTATTTTGGTGGGGTCTCCTTTTAGCGGTTTTTCCAGTTTTGGATCGATAAAGAAAGCTAGATCTAAATTTTTCTCTGCCGCTTTTGGAGCGTAAACTTCTATGGCGTTTTCAAATTCTACAATCGGCTCAAAAACGATGCTTTCCAATTCGATCTTATTACTTTCGATCTTGGCGATGTCTAAAATATGGTTGATAATCTCTAAAAGGTTCTCTGAGCTTTTCTTAATAATTGTTACAAACTCTTTTTGCTCCTCATTAAGCTCCGTTTTCGCTAAAAGGTCGGTAAAACCCATAATCCCATTAAGTGGGGTTCTAATTTCGTGGCTCATATTTGCTAAAAACATACTTTTAGCTTTATTTGCCTCTTCTGCCGCCTCTTTTGCATCCTCGCTTCTTTTTAACGCTAACTCCAACAGTTCATAAGCTCTATTTAAACCTCTTACACTACTTAAATCGATCCTTTCTCCCTCTAAGGAGATACTGTTTAAAAGATTCTCTAGCCGTTTGATATTTTGTAAAATCTCTTTGCTGAAAAGATAACCATAAATCAATAGTCCAAGAGAAAGTAGAAGAAGAAACAACGAAGTTAAAAGAAATTTTTCCCATAAATGGACTTTGGCGTTTATCTCTTCTAAAAGGGTAGAGTACACTTTTAAAGAGAAGTTGAAAAGCTGCTCTTTTTTATCCTCATTTAACTCTAGCCATTTTTCTAATTCAAGCTTCTCCTCTTTTAAAAACTTTAACCTTAACTTTTGCAGTTTTTGTAAAAGGGTTTTAAAATCACCCCTTTCCATTAGGGAGGAGATTATCTTCTTGCTCTCTTGATTAAACAAAGTAGCGTTACTAAACGCATCAGCTTTTTTAGAAAGGGCTAGTAACATTGAGGAAGGAAGAGAGCCTTTTTTTAAACTCTCATACGCCACGGCCCCTTTTTCTAACGAGGTAGAATCTAAGCTATAGGCTAAAACCGATAAAAGAATCCCCCGCTCTGCTACCTTTTTATGAGGAGTTTGTTGGTTTAATTCTCCAATTTGAGAAAGTATAGCGTTTGTCACCGCTTTAGTATAAAGGGCAAAGTAGATATTTTTAAAACTATCGGAGCGTTGAAGAGTCTTTTGTCTAACAATTTTTAAGATAGCTAGATTATTTAGTACCTTTTTATAGTGAAGTGGATTTTTATTGATCTCCTTTTTTAGTTTCCAAACCTCTTCATCAGTTTCATCAAATACTCTCCTTAGCTTTTTATCATCGACATAATTAGCCAAAAAAAGGGCGCTCATCTCCCTTTCTTTATCTACCGCTTTTAATGTGTTTAAAAGCAGTGGAATAACTTTTGCTTCCTGTTCTAACTCTTTACCTTTTGTATATCCTAAGTAGGTGTAGTAGGAAGCTACTCCAGAAAGGAGGAAAAGTAAAAATATGGGTAAAAAACTTACTATCTTTAACTGTGTTTTGGTGCGAAGTTGCATTATTCCCTCACTGTAACTGCTTTAGATTTCTCTCTAAGGCGTAAATCGCCTCTTCAAGCTGGTTTAAGATGTGGTTAGTTAAAGGGTAGTTGGAGATGAGATTGTTTAAAAGTAGAACCAAATTGTTAAGCCTTAAACTTTCAGCAATACTTTTTAACTGTTTCACCTTTTTTAAAAACTTCTCTTTTTTCATCTTTATCTTGCTTAACGCCTTAAGTTCACTAATTAGATCTTCAATTATCTCAACAAAACTTTTTTTATCTATTTGGGTAAGTCTTAAAGACTCTTCTAAATCTTGTACAGACACTATAAAGGGATTGGGTTCTTGCTTTAGCTCCTCTAAATCTTTTAAACACTGCCTAACCAGCTCTGGGTCTTGATGGATATTGACTTGATCTAAATATCTTGCACACTCTTGAAGATAGAGGTTTCTAGCAAATGAGGCCAATTTTCGAAGCTCATTGTAATTATTGTAAGTTAAATTAACCTTAATCTCATTGATCAACTCTTTTAAATACTCTTGATACTCCTCTAAAGATAACCCCAACTCTTTAGCGGCCTGTTGTACTACATTGGAAGCTTTAGTCTTGATCTTCTCTTCACACACATCTCTATCTACACCAAACTCTTTTGCTAGGAAGTTGATATATTTATAAAACTCCTCAATTACAGGTAACATCTTTTCTATGGGAGTATCTTTTTTAATTTTTGAAAGTGTTTCAAATGCCGGTTTTAACCGTAAATTCCCCGCAACACCTTTTAAAGTGTGCAATGTTGCAAAAAGGCTTTTTTGATTTTTTAAACCTATAAACCTCTCTATCTCTTCCACTTTCTCTAAAGAGTGTTTTATGTACTCTTTTATAAAATCTTCAACTACTTCCTCCTCTAAATTTAATTCTTGCGCAATCTGTGATAAGTTAGGTTTTTGAAAAGATAAAGAGGAAGTAGAAACTTCCTGGTGGGCTTTTTTAAAAGTTACTAGATAGTAGATAGTCTCTCTTGGTATTCCAGAAAGTGGATTAACTTCAACTAAAGCTTCAAACTCTTCACCCCCATTTTTTTTTATGATCGCTTTATGGGCAGTGGTGCTATTGGTTAAAACATAATCGATCCAGTGAAAATTTTTAAATTCATACAGGTATCCACTCTTTTTTACAAAGAGTTGAGAGAGATCATACACCTCCCTTTTAAACTCCTCTATGGAGTTATATCCTAAACTTTCTAAAGTTTGCTCATTTATAGCTATTAACCGTTTATTCTCATCATACAGCACCACAGACTCTACCCCTTATAAAATTGTTGTAATTTTTTAGCTCCCCTTTGGCCAATAACTTTTTCTAGCTCAATCAAGCTTGCTTTTTCTATTTTTTCAAAGCTTCCAAAATAATCCAACAGCCGTTTAACCTTAGCTTCTCCTAACTCCTTGGATAATCCCAAAGCCCTCTTATTAAACCTTTTTCTACTTGAAGAGATCGCAAAACGGTGAGCCTCATCCCTAAGTTTTTGTAAAAATAGCAACCTTTTATCGGTAGGGGAAAGTTTTATAACTTTCTTCCCATAGATAATATCCCTAGCACCGCCCTTAGCACGGTAAGCTTTAAAATCTCTTTTCTCTTTAGCCAACGCGACAACTTCTATTTTTACCCCAACACTATCTAAAATTTCTAGAGCCAACTTTCTTAAAACCTCTCCTCCATCTATTACCCATAGATTAGGGGGAGGATTTTTATTAAATTGTTCAACTCTTCTTATTAAAAGTTCTCTCATTTGAGAATATTCATCTACAGAAGCTAGATTAAATCTCCTATATTCCTCTTTTTTAAACCTATCCCCCTCAAACACCACCATAGCCCCTACACACTCTTTTCCATAAAAGTGAGAGTTATCAAATACCTCTATTCTATAGGGAGTCTCTTCTAGCTCTAAAAGCTCTTTGACTGCTTCAATTATCGTATCCTGGGAGCTTTTTTTAAGCAACTCTTTAGCATTAAGTAGAGCAAGTTCTAAAAGTTTTTGTTTTTTACCTTTTTTGGGAACTTTAATCTTTATTCCCAACGCTTTCTCTAACCCTTTTTCTAAAGGGGTTAAAACTAACACCTCTTTCCCTTTAGAGAAGGAGTTTAAGTAAGTTGAAAAAAGGAGCTGTTTATAAGCTTCCTCTAAATTAAAATTGGAGGTTAAAAAGGAGTTAAAATCACTAGAAACAACTCTTCCTTCCCTTACAAACAGTTTTACTACTCCTACCTTATCTCCCTCATTGGCAATAGCTATCACATCTACATCTTTTTGGCTTAAAAGGTCTAAAGAGGTTTTAATTTCTAACCCTTGAATCTTTTTAATTCGATCCAACATCTCTTGAGCTTTTTCAAACTGCAACTTTTTAGAGTATTCTTCCATTCTTTGCTCAAGTTTTTTAACCAATTTCTCCTTATCATACAAAAGGGCTAAAGCCTCTTTTAACATCTTTTTATATTCAGTAGAAGTTATTTTTCCCTCACAGGGGGCTAAACAGCGCCCCATCTGATAGAACAGACAAGCTTTTTTACCTTTTAGACAGGAGCTTTGTTGAACTAAGGGATAAAGCTCATACAAAGAGTTTAAAATCTCTTTAGCGCCTGTAGGAAAAGGTCCAAAATATTTAACTTCTTTAGAACTTAAAGCTTTTCTAGTAAGTTGAGGTCTAGGAAAAGGATGGGAGAGATCGACATAGATGTAAGGATAGCTTTTATCATCTCGTAAAAGAATATTGTATTTGGGTTTGAGCTGTTTTATTAAAGAGTTTTCTAAAATTAACGCCTCTTGTTCACTTTCTACTACAATATACTCTATACTTTCAATCTCTTCCACCATCTTTTTTATTCTTAAAGAGAGGGTTGATACAGGTTGCAAGGAGGAGGTAAAATAGCTTTTTACCCTTTTTTTTAAATCTTTAGCTTTACCTACGTATAAAAGTCTTCCTTTGGAGTTATAAAATTGGTAAACCCCAGGTTTGGAAGGAAGATTAGCTATCTTTATCTTCTTCACCCGCTTGCTCTTGAATAGCTTTTTTTATCTTGATAAACAGCTCTTTTAGCTCTGGATCATCGGTTTTAATTTCAAATTCTCCTTTAGCTCTTTCTGTATAAGTTTTTTCAGTATCGCAAATAGTATCTTTTTGAGGGATAAATTTATCATAAACTTGAATGGCTCTAACCTCTACATCTTCACAAAAAGGATACCCCCGTTTGAGTTTACTTAATACTTGGTTTATCACTTTTTTATTATAATTAAATTCCATCACATAACCGGGATGCTTAAGTACAAAAAAGAGGGTTTTACCTTTTAAATAAGCGTAATGGATCTGTTCTTGCATCGTTGTGGGAAGTAAAGAGATCAACCTAGATAAACATTTATGCCGACGATAAAACTTATGATTGGAAAATAGACGATGAAAAATAGAAGCTGGTTCTTTCATATCTTAATTATAACACTTTTAGGACTCTTTTTTAACGGGTGCGGCTATAAAGCTGATCCCTACTATCAAAAAAAAGAGGTTAAATGAGATACGATTATATCATTGTAGGAGCAGGGATCGCAGGACTTTACGCCTCGCTAAATATCCCTCAAAATAAAAAGGTTTTAATTCTTTCTAAAGACCCTATCTGGGAGTGTAACACCTTCTACGCTCAAGGTGGAGTGGCAACTGCAGTAGATTCTAACGATATAAAACTTCATATCCAAGATACTTTAAAAGCTGGAGCGGGACTATGTGATCCTAAGGCGGTGGAGATTTTGAGCCAAAACTCGATTTTAGTGATTGAGGATCTTTTAGTTAGAGGATTTGAGTTTGATAAAGATGAGCAGGGAAATCTGCTTTTTACAAAAGAAGCTGCCCATTCTCGTCCTAGAATCTTACACGCAGGTGGAGATGCTACCGGAAGAGAGCTTCATAAATTTCTTCTTCAGCAATCTAAAGCCAAGATTTTAGAAGGGGTAAGCGTAGTTGATCTTTTGATTGAGGGGGATTACTGCTACGGGGTTAGGGTAGAAAATGGCAAAGAGCAGTTTAACCTCTATGCTAATAAAGTATTTTTAGCAAGTGGGGGGATCGGTTCTTTATATGAGTACCATACAAACGCTAAAAAGATTAGTGCAGATTTACAAGGAGTAGCAGCTTTTAGAGGTTTAAAACTGAAAGATATGGAGTTTACCCAATTCCACCCTACCGTTTTTGTGTTTAATAAGCGGGCTAGAAAACTACTTTTAACCGAAGCTTTACGAGGAGAGGGTGCTACGATTGTAGATGAGAAAGGGGAACGGTTTCTTTTTAATTACGACCCTCAAGGGGAATTAGCTCCTAGAGATATTGTAAGCCGAGCTATCTACAAACATCAAAAGCAAGGGCATAAAGTCTATCTAGATTTTAGCTCCTTTGATGAGAACTTCTTTAAAAAAAGGTTTCCCAATATCTATCGCGTCTTTAGAAATATCGGTTTTAAAGTTCCCAAAGAAAAAGTTCCCATCTCTCCAGCGTTCCATTTCATTATGGGAGGGATAAAAACCGATACTTGGGGAAAAGTTGAAGGATTTAAAAATCTTTACGCCATTGGTGAAGTTGCGTGTACTGGAGTTCACGGAGCAAACCGTTTAGCGTCCAACTCTTTACTGGAAGGGTTAGTTTTTTCAAAAAGGGCAGTAGAAGATAGTTTAATCCAAGAGGAGATAGTGCCGATAAAAAAGTTTCCAGTTATCAACTACACCCTGCTCAAAGAGGGGGATCAAGAGCTTAAAGAGAAGCTTAGAACAACTATGTGGCAAAAGGTTGGAATAATTCGTAAAGAGAGCGAATTGAAAGAGGCGTTAGGGTTTATTGAGGAGAGGATTTTAAGTAAAGATGTGGGACATCTTTTAAAACTTAGGGCATTAAGTGCTAAAGAGATTGTAAAAAGCGCCCTCAATCGTAAAGAGAGCGTAGGAGCACACTATATCGAAGGAGAAGAATAGATGGATTTAACGCACACTTGGGTAGGGTATTTAAACCTCATCATCTTTATCATAGGGTATTACTTTATAGCTGCCGAAGAAAAATTTAGGATGAATAAAGCTAAGCCGGCTCTTTTAATTGGTACATTGATGTTTATGTTGTTAGGGGTCTATTTTAGAGTTAAAGGTTTAGACCCCGAACCGCTCCATAATGAGATGGAGCATCTAATTTTAGAGATTGCGGAGATATTTTTCTTTCTATTTGTGGCTATGACCTATATTGAAACGCTGATAGAGAGAAAAGTGTTTGATGTGTTGAAGTATAAGCTAACTTCACGCGGTTACAGTTATAAAAAGCTGTTTTGGTTGACCGGACTATTAGCTTTCTGGATCTCTCCAGTAGCGGATAACCTAACTACGGCGCTGATTCTTTCAACCGTACTTTTTACTATCGATAAAACAAACACCCAGTTCTTAGTACCTGGAGCGATAAATATCGTAGTAGCGGCCAACGCTGGGGGAGCTTGGAGTCCGTTCGGAGACATCACCACCTTGATGGCGTGGACAGCTGGAAAAGGGGAATTTATGGACTTCCTTTCTTTATTTATCCCCAGTATTGCAGGATGGCTGTTGACAGCGTGGCTACTTTCTAGATTTGTACCGGAAGGAGAACCCCATTTTGACGCCTCTTTACCTAAAGCTCAACTAAAACCGGGGGCAAAAGTTGTAATTTGGTTGGGGATTTTTACTATCTTTATTGCAGTTGTGGGGCATCAGTTTTTCCATTTTCCAGCAATGTGGGGTATGATGTTTGGGCTTGCCCTCTTAAAAATGTACTCTTACATCCACAAACGTAAAAACCATTATGACCACTTTGATGTATATGTGAATATGAAGAATGTAGAAAACGATACTCTACTCTTCTTTTTTGGTATCTTAAGTGCTGTGGGTGCGTTGCACTTTATAGGATATCTAGAGTATATTGTAAAACTGTATGAAGTTGTAGGGCCTACGATTGGAAATATTGGAGTTGGATTTATCTCCGCTATTGTGGATAATGTACCTGTGATGAGTGCGATTTTAAAAGCTGATCCTCCGATGGGGTTAGATCAGTGGTTGCTGGTTACTTTAACTGCTGGTATTGGGGGAAGTTTGATCAGTTTTGGAAGCGCAGCAGGTGTTGGAGTTATGGGACGACTTAGAGGAATTTACACCTTTGGCTCCCATATGCGGTATGCGTGGACAGTTTTGGCTGGATATATCCTTTCAATAGTTTTATGGTATGTACAGTTTGAAATTTTGGGACTTTATTAAAGGAAATTTATGCAAAAGGTGCCAATAGTTGTTTTGGATTTTGGAAGCCAATACACTCAACTTATCGCTAGAAGATTGCGTGAGAGAGGAGTGTATTGTGAAATATACCCCTACTTTGAGAAGATAGAAAATATCCTCTCCCGCTCACCTCAAGGGATCATCTTTAGCGGTGGTCCCTCTAGTGTATATGAACCCAACGCCCCCAAAGTGGATAAAAAAATCTATGAGTTAGGCATCCCAATTTTAGGAATCTGTTACGGGATGCAACTAATTGCTACCGACTTTAATGGCGAAGTGATTAGGGCTTTAGAACACGAATACGGGAAAGCCAAGCTATATTTTGATAAGCCCTCCCCTCTTTTTGAAGGGTGTAGTGATGGGCAAGTTGTCTGGATGAGCCATTCAGATAAGGTAGAAAAGTTACCACAAGGGTTTGAACGGATAGCTCACACTTCCAACTCCCCTTATGCAGCTATTGCCAATGAAGAGCGACAAATTTACGCATTACAGTTTCATCCAGAAGTTTCCCACACAAAAGAGGGAACAAAGATTTTAGAAAACTTTGCAAAAAGAATCTGCAAGGTTGAAGATAATTGGGATATGGGGCATTTTGCCAAAGAGCAGATAGAAAAAATTAGAAAAAAAGTTAAAGATGATAAAGTTTTGTGTGCTTTAAGCGGAGGAGTTGATAGCTCAGTAGTAACCGCCCTTCTGTATGAAGCTATTGGAGATAATTTAATTCCGGTGTTTGTAGATAACGGTTTGTTAAGAGAGGGGGAGAGGGAAAAGGTTGAACACATCTTTAAAAATGTGTTGGAAGTACCTTTAATCGTTATCGATGCTAAAGAGCGGTTTTTAAAAGCTTTAAAGGGAGTTACAGAACCGGAAGAGAAACGCAAAATCATAGGACACACCTTTATCGAAGTGTTTGAAGAGGAAGCAAAAAAACATAGCGATGTAAAATAT
>JAADFB010000064.1 GCA_013153095.1 Campylobacterota bacterium
AAACTATCGTAGTTATCAATCATTAAAATCATCTAATATCCTTTGTCCAGAAGAAATCGATCCATTCATTAGCATAGTTTACAAAGAAGGTGGGTTTAAATTTGGCACTCTCTTTAAAAAAGAGGGTAGCAACATCGCTTTTTAAAAGAGGGTAAAGTTGCTGGAGTTTCGCTTTAACTTTTAAAATCGTATCCCCACTATCTACAATATCATCTACAATCAACACTTTTTTAGCATTGGAGAGGTCTGGAAGATTGAAAACCTCAACCTTTTCCCTCTTTCTGCTCTCTTCATAACCGATAGAGTTGAGAGTAAAAACTCTTCTCTCATTAAAAAACTCTCCCATCAGGTGAGCCATAGTTAATCCGCCTCTAGCTATGGCTAAAATTGCATCGTAATCGTAGGAGATTTTGTTACACAAAATTTTTAAATCCTTTACAAACTCCTCATATCCGTAATATCTCACTCCCATACCTTTAGTTGGTTATAAAGACTATCTCGCTCTATTGGAATAAACCCACTATCTTTAATCAACGCCACAAACTCCTTTAAATCTACTCCCTTTTTGCTATTTGCTCCTGCAGAACTTTGGATCATCTCTTTCTCAATCGTTCCATCCAGATCATCAGCCCCAAACTCTTGGGCAACTAGAGCTAAATTTAGGGTTGAGGTTGCCCAGTAGGCTTTGATATGGGGGATATTGTCTAGAAAAATCCTAGAGATAGCGATAGTTTTTAAGTACTCTTGACCGGTTACAGGGTTTGAGATGTTAAGGTAGTTGTTTTTGGTTTGATAGATTAAAGGGATAAAGCAGTTAAATCCACCTGTTTCATCTTGAAGCTCTCGTAAACGCAACAGATGATCAATCCTATCCTCTCTTTTTTCAATATGTCCAAAAAGCATCGTTGCGTTACTTTTTCTTCCCTTTTTATGCCAAAGTTTATGGATCTCTAACCACTCCTGACTACTTACCTTCCCTTTACAAATCTTTTCCCTAACCTCTTCCTTAAAAATCTCAGCTCCACCTCCGGGCATACTATCCACTCCACTCTCAATCATCAACTCAACCATCTCCTCAAAACTTAAGTTATACTCTTTTGCCAAAAAGTTAACCTCAGCAGCGGTTAGGGCTTTGATATGAAGAGTTGGGTAGGAGCTTTTTATCTTCTTGAAAAGATCTAAATACCAATCCAACCCCACTTTATCGTTATGAGCAGAAACGATATGAAGCTCCTTAACACCTCGCTTTACAGCATCTTGAGCTATTTCTAAAATCTCTTCATGGGTGAGGGTATAGGGGTTTGGATTTTTTCTATGGGCACTAAAAGCGCAAAATTTACACACATCTTTACAGATGTTGGTTGGGTTGATATGGCGGTTTATGTTAAAAAAGGTTTTTCGTTGATGAAGCTTTTCCCTTTTAGCTTGGGCAAACTTAGAAAGAAGAAAGAGATCCAGATCATACAGTTTTACCCCCTCTTCAAAACTCAATCTCTCTCCACTTTCTAGCTTTTTAAGCAGTTCCATAAGCCCCCTTAATCCTTGCGTTAAAAAATATTATACTATAACAAAAATTTTTAAGAAAGGTGAGCGTTGGATATAAAACAGAAAATAGAGGAGCTTTTAAGTGAGAATGCTACCGATTTAGCTATCTCCAAAGCCCTTAGACAAACTATAGATACCTATTTTAAAAGTTTAAATGAACTATTTAACAAAACTCAAGGCAAAGATTTTTTAGTTAGACACACCCGCTATATCGACTCTATCATTACCGCTATCTATAAAGTTGCCGTAAGAAAAATGTTTAAAATCTACACTCCTTTATCCAACACTATCCCAATTACTGTAGTGGCTTTAGGTAGTTACGGAAGAGAACAGTTAGCCCCCTACTCCGATATAGATCTGATGATAGTGTATGAGGAGGTCGAAGGATATAACATTAAGGCGTTAATAGAAAAAATTTTGTATATTATCTGGGATGCTAAGATGAAACTGGGGCATCGAGTCCACGAGATAGGAGAGTTGGAAGAGGTTGCTAAAACTGATGATACGATAAAAACTGCCCTTTTAGAATCAAGATTTATTGTAGGAAGTAGATACCTCTGGTTCAAAGTGGAAAATAAGCTAAACAAAATCAGAAACACCAACCAAAAAGAGTATATCCTTCATAAAATCCAAGAGGCTAAAAAAAGGAGGGAAAAATATCCTATTTTGATGCAACCCAATATCAAGGAGGGGGTTGGAGGATTAAGAGATAGTAACTTTCTTTACTGGATCGCCAATGTGCTTTTTGGGGTAAGATCGTTAAAAGATCTACAAGGTAAAGTCTACACCGAAGAGGAGTATAAAGAGTATCGGATGGCTCTTGAGTGGCTTTTTAGGGTCAGAGTTGCGTTACATCTAGTTGCCAAGAAGAAAGAGGATAGATTACTACTTCAATATATCCCAGAGATAGCCAAGATGTTAGATATAAAAGGAAAAGATGAAGCTAAAAGACAGCAAAATCTAGTTAGCAAAACCTTAAATGCGATGCATATTATCAACAACTTTAGTATCATCTTTGCCAAAAAATTAACCCGCCCTTTCTTATTTGAACCTACCCACTATCCTATTTTAAAAAAGAGTAAAGTCGCTCCTAAAATTTTTCTATGTCAAGATACCCTTTACGCCTCCTATTTTGCTAAACCTTCCAGCTTAAAAGAGATGCTAGAGGTTTTGGTAACTCATAACTTTTCAAATAGCGATCCCAGTTTTATCCGTTACGCTAAACATACCCCTTCTTTAAAATCTTTAAAAAAAGGGGAGTTTAAGATGATAAAAAAGCTCTTTTATAAAAACTCCCTCTCTCCTGCAATAACTCTACTTTACAACTCCAACCTCTTACCTGTAGTAATTCCTCCTTTAAAGAAGGTGTTACATATGCCCCAATTTGATGGGTATCACACCTATCCGGTAGATATTCACTCAATTAAAGCATTAGAAGCTTTAGAGAATATAAAAGACCCGTTTTTAAAAGAGCTGTTTGAAACCTTATCTTCTAGTGAGAAAGCTATTTTAAGACTGGCCGTACTACTTCACGATAGCGGAAAGGGAAGAAAACAAAGACATCACGAAGTAGGAGCGAAACTTTTTAAAATCTATGCAAAAAAGTTAGGGTTTGAAGAGGAATTGATAGAATTAGGAGCGTTACTAATTAAACACCATACCGATATGACCAACACAGCTTACAACAAAGATATTTACAGCGAGAAGGTGGTTTTTAGTTTTCTAGCCCCTTTAAAAACCAAAAAGGTGTTAGACCTCCTTTATCTTTTAACCTATGCAGATTTAAATGGGGTTGGAAAAGATGTTTATAGCTCCTATAACGCTAAGTTGCTTAGAGACCTTTACAACTTTAGTCTAGAGGCGTTGGATAGAAAGAAAATTTTGGATGAGGTTAGCAAAAGATTAAAACGAGAAAGCGCACTAGTTAAACAGGAAAAGTTTAAAGAGCTACCTAGAACTTTACAAAAAAAGATACTCTCTATTGAATCCAACCTCTTTTTTATAAAAAACAAAATTGAGGACATTATCGAAATAAGCAAAATAGCTTATGAAACTCAAGATTACCATTTCTGGATAAAAAATGAAGGGTATTTGGCGATAGAGATTATAAAAAGGGTTCCTATAAATTTGGGCTACCTATTAGGAAAACTCTCCTATCTGGATATAGCTTCGATGGAGGTATTTAAACTCTTCGATGAGACCAAATATTTTAAGATCGAATTTATGGAACCGGATGAAGAAAATATCGAATTAATAAAAGAGATCATCAACCAATCCTTTGATATGAGTAAACAGATTGAGCTAAAAAAACCGATAATAGAAAAAAAAGGGATAAAGATCGAGTGCGACCATTCTAAAAGTTACGCAATTATGGAGTTGGAGGCGGAGAATCAAAAGGGGCTATTAGCGTATATTGCAAAGGTGTTTGACCAGTTTGGGATCGATATTGCCACTGCTAGAATCCATACAGTTAGAAACAGGGCAAAAGACCTTTTTTTGATAGAAAAAAATGGACGGTTTTGTAGCAAACAAGAGGAGATTGTAAACACTTTAACAGGAGGGTAATTTGTGTGGAATTGTTGGATATATTGGGGAGAGGGATATAAAGAAGTTTCTTTTGGAAGGGTTGAAAGAGTTAGAGTATCGAGGATATGATAGTGCTGGAATTGCTATCTTACAAGAGGGAAAACTGCTTATTTTTAAAGCTGTAGGGAAACTAGAAAACCTCATCCAAAAAGCTAAAGATTTAAAAACTGAAGGTTTTGGGGTTGGAATAGGACACACCCGCTGGGCAACTCACGGAAAACCTACCGAGCTTAACGCCCATCCACAAATGGGAGAGTTTAGTTATGTGGTGCATAACGGGATAATTGAAAATTTTAAAGAGATTAAATCCTTTTTAAAAGAGAAACAGTTTCTTAGTCAAACCGATACTGAAGTTATAGTTCACCTTTTTGAAAAAAACTTAGAAGAGTTGGGTAATCCCAAAGAAGCTTTTAAGAGGACTGTAAAAACTCTAAAAGGAGCTTACGCCATCCTTCTTATAACTAAGGCCGATCCAAACTCTATTTATTTTGCTAAAAAGGGTTCTCCTTTAATTGTTGGAAGAGATAAAGATGAGGTTTTTTTCTCCTCCTCCGATTCTCCCTTAATTGGGTATGCGAAAGAGGTCTACTACTTAGAAGATGGAGAGTGGGGGGTTGCAAGTAAAGGAAAGATAGAGATTTTTGAAGGGTCTAAGAGGGTAGAAAGAGAGTTTAAACCTTTAACTATCAATAAAGAGCTAGCTCAAAAAGGTGGTTACCGCTTTTTTATGGAAAAAGAGATTTATGAGCAAAGTGATGTTATTATTGATACGATGATGGGAAGAGTTAAAGAGGATAGGATTGAACTGGAAGAGCTGGATAAAGAGTTTTTGGAAGGAGTTGAAAATATCAAAATTTGTGCCTGCGGAACTAGCTATAATGCAGGGTTGACCGGAGCCTATTTGATCGAAAAACTGGCAAAAATTCCAGCTAATGCCGAGATAGCTAGCGAATTTAGGTATAAAGAGCCGGTTCTTTTAAATAACACTCTTTTTATAGTAATTTCTCAAAGTGGAGAGACGGCAGATACCCTAGAAGCGCTGAAGATGGCAAAAAGCGAAGGATTAAAAACGCTAGCTATCTGCAATGTGGATAACTCCTCAATCGTGAGGCTTGCCGATAGAACTATTCTAACTCGTGCGGGAATTGAGAAAGGGGTAGCTAGTACAAAAGCGTTTACAACTCAAGTTATGGTACTATGGATGTTAGCGCTCTACCTTGCCCAGGAAAACTTAAAAAAAGAGCTTAAAGAGAACGAGTTAAAAGCGATGACAAAAACACCTTTAGCTTTAAAAGTGTCTACCTCTTTACACGAGAGGATCAAACGGCTCTCAAAACGCTATCTTCACGGACACGGATTCTTTTTTATTGGAAGGGATATTTTTTATCCGTTGGCATTGGAAGGAGCGCTAAAACTAAAAGAGATAAGTTATCTTCACGCAGAAGGATATCCCGCTGGAGAGATGAAACACGGTCCTATCGCTTTAGCCGATCCTGAACTTTTTACGATCGCATTAATGCCTAAAAATTTGCTCTATGAAAAGATAAAAAGTAATGTGGAGGAGTTAAGCGCTAGAGATTCCACTATCTGCGCCATTAGTCCGGTAGAGTTTGAGTTAGCAGATGATTTTATTAAAGTAAACAACGCAACCCATTATATGCTAGAGTATTATGAGATGGCGGTGGTGATGCAACTTTTGGCGATGGAGATAGCTATTAGGTTGGGCAACGATGTGGATATGCCCCGTAATTTAGCAAAATCTGTAACGGTGGAATAAGATGGAAAGAAAAAAGGAAGTTTTAAAGGAGTTTATAAGACTCCTAGAGGAAGAAAACAGCTATATAATTAAAAGTTTACAAGAAAAAGAGGCCTCTGCAAAGCTGTTAGAGATAGTACAAAAAAAAGAGGAGCTTTTGCAAGAGATTTTAAGCTGGGAAAAAGAGGAGGTAAAACCGTTTTTAGAGGAGTTAAGAGTTATAGATGAGCTTTCTCAAAGAAACTATGCGTTAGCTCTCAATAATATCGAATTTATTAATGAGATTTTTGACGCTATCTATACAAAAGATACTCCAACTCAATATACTAAAGATGGTAATCTCTCTTCTAAAAAAGAAGGTCTTTTCAATAAAAAGGTGTGAAAATGTCTTTACTTAATGTTTTAGCTATCAACTCTCAAGCTTTAAGCAGTTTTCAAAAAGGGATAGATATTACAAATAGAAATATCCTAAATGTGAACAACAAAAGTTACGCTAGAGAGATACCTCTCTTTTCAGAACTTCCCCAAGCAGGCACAACTATTACTGAGGCTAAAAGGATTTTTGATCAACGCTATTTTGATAGGTATTTAAGCGAAAATCAAAAACTAGCCTATTATGAAGAACTTTCCTCTTCGTTAGGAGTTGTGGAAAACATCTTTAACGATCTGCAAGGGGGAGGTTTTAAAGAGGATCTGGATCAATATTATGAAGCGATAAATGATATTATCGCTGAACCGGATAACATCGCCGCTAGAGAGACGTTTATGGAACAAAGTGAAGTGTTGGTAGCAAAGATAAAGAATAGCTATCAATCTTTAATTGATGAGAAGGAGAATTTAAGCCTCTCAATTGATGGAGAGGTGGATGAGGTTAACACTTTAACTCAACAGTTAGCAAAGTTAAATAAAGCTATCAGTACTCAACCTCCTATCTCAGTAAGCGATGAAGAGAAATACAACTCTTTATTGGATGAGCGGGATAAACTTTTAAAAGAGTTAAGTTCCCATTTGGATATGCAAGTTAGATACCAAGATAACGGTACGGTAGATGTGTATAGCGCAAAAGGTCACGCTTTAGTTGTGTTTGATAGAAATTTTGAACTTTCTACCTCTAAAGAGGCGGTAGAGTTGCAAAATGGACTAACCATCTATAAAACTAACGTTTCTATTAACGGAGTAGATTTAACTAATGAGTTTAGTAAAGGCTCGTTAGGGGCTAAATTGGAGACTGAAGAGATAATTAATAGCACCATCTCTAAACTTAACGACTTTACTATCAGTTTTGCTGATGAAAATAACAAAATCCATAAGCAAGGTTACGGATTAGATGACACTACAGATAAGCTGCTTTTTAATAATGGTACCTTGGACGATGATACAAATATAAATGTTTCAAATATAGGTTTTAATCTTCAAGAGCCAGAACAGTTCGCAGCTTCTTCAGTTGAAGGGGAAGACTCCAATAATGAAAATGCGAAACTGCTCTATAACTTAAAAGATTCTGAAATTTCAACTCTTGACAATAAGACCTTTACTGACTATTATATAGAAATGGTTTCCGCTATTAGTAACCAAAAAAGCTTTGCGGACAGTATGGCGTTAGAAAGCTCTCAGATCGTTGAAACTCTAGATAGAAAACTCCAAGAGATTAGCGGGGTAAATTTAGATGAGGAGTTGGTCCAACTAACACAACTACAAACTAGCTACGAAGCCGCTGCTAGAGTCCTAAATGTTACCAACGAGCTGTTAGATACTATAATGGGAATTGTGGGTTAAAGATTGAGAAACTTTAACCGATAATAAAAAAAACTGATTAAAGAAGGTTACAAGATGAGAATCAGTAGTAATTACTTGTACGATTCCTTCTTACAGTATGACAAACTTCGTCAAAATGAGATCACCCGTTATACCGAGGAGATCTCATCTGGAAAAAAAATTTTAAACCCAAGCGACGATTTTGTCTCTGTAGCGAAGGCTCTAAAAGCTAAAGAAACTACTAAAGAGATAGATAGCTATTTAGACAATATTACAACTTTACAAAACCGACAAGCTGCCGCAGAAACAGCATTAAACGATGTTATGGATGCTGGAACTGAGGCTAGGGTAGAGTTGGTTAGATTGTTGAGTTATGGTGTCGTGGATCAAGAGGATGCGGAGATCATTGATGATTATTTGCAAGGATTAAAAGATTACATCATCGATAGAGCCAATACCAAAGTTGGAGATACATATCTGTTTGGAGGTACGGCTAGCGATACCCCCCCTTTTGATGAGAATGGGGTTTATCAAGGCAACAACTCTGAACAGATGGTACCAGTTTCTAAAGGGTATGAGGTAAACGCAACTTATGACGGCTCTAACTATTTAGCAACAAATGAGGATGGAAAGATAAAGATTGTAGATGTGATAGATACGATCCACAACCAGATAGAGGCGGGCGATCTACGAGGGATTACAGATGACCTTTTAGCTGAGCTGGATGAAGGGTTAAGTCAAATCTCTCAATATCGCTCCAAGATAGGAAGTCAAGCAAAAACTACAGAAGATTTTAGATTGCAACACGAAACCACGAAAGTGTATCAAAATGATCTAATTTCAAACTTAGAAGACACAGATGTTGTAGAAGCTATTACTCAATTAGAGCAATCCAAGATGGCGTATGAAGCTTCTATGGCGGTATATACTCAAAATAAAGACCTCAACCTCTTAAAATATTTTGCTAGTTAAATTTAAATTTTAAAAGGGCTTCTTTCTCTTGAAGCTCTTTTAATATCTGGGACTTCTCCTCATTTATTCGTTTTTCCAGCTTTTTGAGAGCTTCTAACGCATCCCTTTTTTGCTCTATAGAGAGAGAACTAAAAGGAAACCCCTTTAGTTTCTCAAAGGCTAAGGTAAACTTTTGAGTGTCTTTTAGCTCTAAAGATAAAAATAGTTCTTCCAGTATCTTTTTTAAACTTTCGATTCTATCCCCTCCCATCCCTCTTTTAGTTTTTCCAAAATTTCGATTAAATCTTTAGCTAATTGGGTATCATTTTTGACATGTACGGTAACTAAACTGCTGGCAATAAAATCGTAAAGTAGATGCAAGTTTTTAGCTATATCTCCGCCCTGCTCAAAGTCCAATGCGCTATCTAAAGCTCTAATAATATCACTTACCCGGTTTAGATGTTCTATTTTAGATTTTATGTTGTTTTGCTCAATATCTTCAATAGCTCCCTTTAGTGAAACTATTGCTTTCTCATAAAGTAAAATCACCTGTTGAAGAGGTGTTGCAGTTTCTACGCTGTTTTTTATGTAGGTATCGATTGGATTCATCTATCTCCTTTTATTATTCTATAGTTGTTGTCGTCGGTGTTAAGAGTACTCCTATTTGAGTTTGTATACTATTTAACTCTCCTAAGACTGTATCTAAATTTATAAATTGCATCTTTAACCTCTCCATCTCTTCGTTAATTCTTTCTAAAGTTGTTGAAATCTCCTCTTCATATCTATCAATTTTTGTATCGTAGCTTTCCTCTTTTTGATCTATAAGCCCATCCACTGGATCGAAAAGGTAATCTAAATAAGGCTGAAGATTCTCTTCCACCTCATCAAAAGCCTCTTTTAACCCATCTTTGTCCTCTTTTATCAACTCGTCAAACTTTTCCGTATTCAAAGAGAGGTGACCGTTAGTATGATCCACTTCTATCAACTCTTTATCCATCAACGGATCAAAAGAATCAAAAATTTTTGATCTAATAGAGTGTAAAGTTATATCTCCACTTAAAGGCCCATCGGGAGAGGTAACTTCTTGTGCAAAATCCACTAAATTGTTATATTTTACAAAAATGTTTTCTAAGGCGGTTTTTACTGCCTCATCGTCATTAGAAATATCTACATCTACGGGAGTATCAGAAGTTTTATATACTTCAATATCAACCCCATCAATCACATTTGAAAAAACATTATTTTGGCTTTCTACCGTCTCTCCATAAATATCGATTATAGAGTTTTGAGCCTCTTGCACATGAGAGTCGTCATAATTTTCTCCTAGCTCTAATTTATCTAACAACTCTCCTGTATCGTCTTTTATCTCAATCGCATTATCCGTTCCAGTCTCTTTAGAGGAGACAATTAAGCGATAATTTGAGCCATCATAAAAAACGGAAGCGTTCACCTCATCGGTAGCGTCGTTAATATGTTGGGCTAAATCTCTAATAGTATCCCCTTCAAAGTAATCCACTGTATAATCCTCTCCACCTATGGAGATAGTAAAAGAACCATCCTCTCTAGCAACGCTATCGCTATCATCAGCGGGGCCTGCTTGAGAAAGCCATACATCGGTAGTAGCCAACTGATTTACAGTAAAAGAGAGCTTCGTGGGTTCTACTTTGCTTTCATCATTTAAAGTTACAGTAGCAATACTTTCATCCGAAACGGTAACGATCTTTTTATCAAACAACTCATCATCTGCAAAAGTCTCAAAATCGTTTTTAAAATCTTCCAGCATACTAGCAAAAGTACTAAAAGCCGATTTTTGCTGTAAAACTTTATCCTCTTTCTGAGCTATCGCATTAGCTTGTACATATTTTAACTGCTCTAGCTGATCTAAAATGGATTGGTAATCAAACTGTCCGCTGAGGTTACTTAAATAGATCTCTCCAGCCATTTTTTACCCCTTGTTAAAAGAGGGAGAACCCTCTTTTTATCTTAGAAGCTGTGTTACTAGTTGTGGTTGCTGTTTAGCTTGTCCTAGCATCGCTGCACCAGCTTGCATCAAGATGTTATTTTTGGTGAAGTCTGCAGTCTCTTTAGCAAAGTCAACGTTTCTAATTCTACTTTCAGCTTCTCTAGTGTTTACTGCAATAGTTTCGTTGTTGGATATAATTTTTTCTAGCTCAAGCTGTTTAGCACCAAATTTTGATCCCAAATCATCTACCGCTTTAATCAGCTTATCCACATCTGCGATAGAAGCTTGCGCTGCAGATTGACTAGTAACATCGATAGTATATTTATTTCCATCTATCAATACGTGAGTAGCACCGCTTCCGTTCTCTCCAGCTGTACTAGCTGCGTCTGCCGTTGCAACATGTCCTTTTAAAGTTAGGGTTTGGTTAATAGTTCCCCCTCTAGCTCCATACTGAACAATAAAATCTGCTGCGGTTGCGTTATCGGAAACGAAAATGTTATGCCCGTTGAATTCGGTATCTTTAAAAATCTTACCGATAGAATCTACTAAATGGTTAATATCTTGTTGTAGCTCCTGTCTAGCAGAAGAGTCCATAGTGTTAGCACCCTGAATAGTTTTAGCTTTTACATCGTTAAGGATGTTGTAAACCTCTACCAAACTTCCCTGAGCAATCTGAGCTACACTAACTCCATCTTGAGCGTTTTTAGTTCCTTGATCTACTGAGAGAGAGAAAGTTTTTAACTGGTCTGCAATAAAAAGTCCAGCTGCATCATCTACTGCATTATTAATTCTGTTCCCAGTTGCCAATCTTTCCATATTTTTGTTAAGGTTAGCTTCCGTTTTAAGCATATTCATATGCGTAAAATCGGATTGAAAGTTGTAATTAACCTTGAGTGATCCCATTATTTGCCTCCTATATTTTTTTTACGCTCTCTATTATCGGAGGTTGGATCATTTTTTTTACCTCTTTTTTGGTTTTTTTGAGCAAAATTAGTAAAAGTTTTAGTGCGTATTCACTAAAAATAAATTTTTTTTCTCCAGAAAGTCTAGAGAGGTAACTATAATAAAAAGAAGCGAAATGGTAAAGAGTTCCCCTAATTAGGGTGTACATCATCTCCTTTTCTTTAGATAGTCTTTGTTCTAAAAGAAGATATAGAGCGGTAGTTTTTTCAAAAAGCTCTTTTTCTAGATGGGAAGGATCAATTTTTAGTTGCTCTACTATCTCTATTAACTCGTCTAAATCATTTAGCAATTTGCTATACTCTTTGTTTATAAACTCTCTATTTTTAGGGGTTACATACCCTTTTATAAAAAAATTCTCAATCTCTTTTAAAATAGACTCTTTTTTTAGTGGTGAAAGGGCTATATCTTTTGCTTTTAAAGGGATTGAACCTTTAATTTTAGCCCCGTCGCTGGTGTTATAGAGTTTTAAATTTTTGTAATGTTGTAATAACATCTCCATCTTATCTTTTGCAAGCTCATAAATATCGGTAGTGTACACCTCATCACAAAAATTCCCCTCCACTTTTCTAAAAGTTTTCATCTTTTGGGTTTTAAACTCTCCCTCATCGCTATAGATTGTAGTTTTACTGTGATGATAAGTTGGGTCTTTAAAACCTAAATCTACTCCAAACAAATAGATCTCTTTACTTCCTAAAAACGCTCCAAATGCTAGCGCCATATTGGTAACGGTAGGTGTTTGATAGGAAACGGGCTGAGTTAGGTTAAGTTTAAAATAGATTTTTGATGCGGTATCTGGAGTTCTAGGGAGAAGTTTGGTAAATTTCGAGATTTCAAAAAAGGGAGGATAGATCACATTAGAGCCAATAATGTTTAAATCTTTTAAAATCTCTTGTGGAACAGCTTGTTTGAACGCGTTATAGGTTACCTTTAACCGTTCTAAAGCGAAGGTGTAATCTGGAATTATCCCCGCTGTAACTAAAGGTTTTATTGCCGTTCCTGCTGCAAAAATTAATGCCCTATCTTTAAACTTTTTAATGTAGGGAAGAGTCTCGTCTAAAGAAGGTCCCGAACCTATTACAAAGATAGGTACCGAATGGGAGAGTTTTTTAGCATTATAGAGAGGAATCTCTTTTAAGAAGTTGATATAAGTATGCTCTAATGAGGTTAATTCATCATCTACAAACCCCCAGTTACCCGGTTCTTTTATTACCTCTTTAGAAAGCTCATAGGTAAACTCTTCAACGCCTTGAAGAAAATGGATATAGATTAACACGTGATAGATATACATAATGTTGTTATTTTTTACAATTCTTACAACCTCTTGAGCTTGCTTTCTAGGAGCTTTTCCCAAGATAAAATAGATTTTTCCTTTTTTAAATAGCTCCTCCCATTCTACCGTATACATCGAAGCTATTAAATTGGAAGGGTCTGGTTCTACAATGATTGTAACCCCTATCTCTTTAACCTCAAACAGTTCTTTTAGATGGTAACCTAGCCCAAGTCCATAAACTATTAAGAACGGGATAAAATCTAACTCTTTAACGGTTTGGGGTGTTGTTTCTAGTTTTAACATCTTATCTTCCAATTTTCTTAACCCCCAATATTGAAGCCGATGGTGCATATATTCATTTGGGTCGCTAGGTTTAATGTAAACAGAGGCGAAATTGGAGTTTAAAAATACTTCTATATGATCTTTTACCTCCTGTTCGTATTTCAATGGATAAAGCGTTTTTCCCTCAACGATGATATTTGGTTGACCATTTTCATAAATTAACATACTCTCCTCATTGAGATACTCATATATTTGAGGATAGTTTTTCTTAAAGAAGCGGATATTTCGTTTATATCTATCGATGTACTCTTTTAAACCCATAAAAGCAAACCTTTATTAAGCCTAAAAAGTGGCTAAAATAGTGTAGTGTTGATTATTATGCCAGTTTAAGGTATTATTGTCAATAGATTTATAAAAGGTGTACAATGGAGATAGAAAAAAGTAGATACGCTACCTATCTGCTTAGAGCTTATTTAACTTTTTTAACCAAAGAGGGAAACGCTCTAGGACAAAGAGAGTTAGTATATTTAAAAAAGGTGTTTCAAGAAACTTTAAACAATTTTGGTGGGAAGTTGATAGAGTTTGAGGGAGAGATGGATAAGGTGTTCTTACATATTGGATACCCTCCAAAACACTCCATCGCATTGATAGTTAATACTTTAAAGGGAAGATCAAGCCGACTTCTTAGGAAAAAGTTTCCCAGATTAGCCCAAAGAAGCGGTTTTTGGAATAGAAACTACTTTGCCTTTAGCAGCGGAGCTGTAAATTTGGAAAAGGTTAAAAGAATCGTAAAGGAAAAGGGATGAAATTAGCCGTAGCTTTAATTGGGGAGGGAGAGGTAAAAGATTGCCCTTATCCAGTCTATCCCACCTCTTGGGATTCTTTAAACACCACCCTACAGCAGATAGATAGTGATTATATCCTTTTTTTGGATAAAAACTCTAAAGTTGATGAAGAGTTTTTTAAAGAATTGGAAGTTGATGAAGGGAGCGATTTTTTTTACCCCAATGTGATCTATCACTATCCTAACAAGCAGGTGGTAAAAAACTATAAACAGTGGGAGAATGAAGAGCTTATTCAAGCGTTGGAGATAAAAGAATATCTTCCTCCTTTTGGAGTGATAATAAAAAAGGAGAAGCTTAACCTTTTAGAGGATTATGACTATATGACCTTGTACGCCTTTTTGTACAAAAATTTAAAAGAGTTGAAACTAAAACATCTAAACACCAGTTTTATCGAATACAGAGTCGAAGCTACCCATCTAGATAGAAGCTATGAGAGTCTACTTTTAAGAGAAGTTGTAAAACAGTATCCCCTTAAGGAGCTATTTAAAAAGGTTAACTGGAAAGAGGAGAAGGTTGCAACCGCTACCGCGTATACCTTGATAGGGAATCAGTTGAAAGAGTATGGAGATAACTTAAATGCGTTTTACTTTTACCAAAAAGCTTTGCAACATTTTCACAATCAAAAAACTTTACAAGAGCTTTTAGTAACCCTTTTTAGAATGGGGGAGTTTACCCAAGCGAAAGAGTATTTAAAACTTTTAGAAAAAGAGAAAGAGATTTATCAAAAAAGTTTAAAAGTATACCAAGAAAGTGTAGAAGAGGTGGAAAAAGCAGCCCAAAAGGGGGAAATTATTCAAGATAAAGCTAAAATACAAGCATTTCTAGGATTAAAATCGGCTCAAATATATAACGCTTTTGGATATATGCTTTTTATGCAAGGGGATAGGGATAACTCTTATTATTATCATAAGCAAGCCCTTTTTGCCAATCCTTTGGATGAAAACATTTTACATAACGCTCAAGGGATCGCCGAAGTTGTTAAAAAAGAGAAAGAGCTAGATGGAATGTTAAAAAGAGTTTTGCAAAAATAACCGGAGCAGTAAAAGAGTTCTACTTAAAAAGTGAAGGGCGGTTTCTTTTTAGATACTCGATCACCACAATCACATCTTCATAGCTTCCACCCTCTTCCCCAAACATCTTATCGTAAGTATCTAAATACGCCTCTACCGCTTTATGGATTTTTTCATTAGGGACACCTGCATAAAAAAGGGCAACTCCCAACATATCCGCAAGTTGGATCGATAGTTCTTCCATTTCCGTTTGAATCTTTTCAATTCTTTCATCTAATAACATCTCTCTCTTCACGGCTTACACCGCTACTTCCTCCTTTCTTAAAATTACTCTTTCTCCTTCAAAAGAGCCTCTATAAACGATTTTAGCTCACTATAGATGAAGAACTCTTTAAACTCTTTAAATTTTCCCCCGCTGGCGTTTGGATGTCCTCCTCCACCAGCTATCTGCTCCGCCATTTTGCTAACATCAACTTTATTATCGGCACGAAGACTAAAAGTTCCTCTAGAATTTACATTCATAAAAAAATGGTAGTTGGGATTGGCTTTTAAAAATGCGTTTCCTACAATGGAGCTGTTTTGAATTCCAAAGGTTAAAATCCCTTTATGACCTTGAAAAGAGATACTCATATTTTCTTTATGGAGGTTTAGGAGCTTTAGTACATAGGAGGTAAGAAGATTATCTAGGGTATCGTTTTGAGAGAGTTGAAAGTAGGATTTTTTTATCTTGCACAGCTCATCATCTAAGAGAATATGCCCTTGTGGCATCTCTAAAAATGGAAGAGCTTGAGTTAGCATATAATGTTTATACTCGATATTTTCATTGTTGAAAGCGTAACGGCTAATCTCTTTAGCTTCATCTACCAACCTCATCAACACTTTACCAAACTCAAACAGTTCATCTTCTTGAAGCCAAATATCTACCGCATTTACCGCTTTTACAAATTTTTCTAGCCCTAAAAGCTTCTCATTTCTAAAAAAGTTAAAAGTGATTAAGGAAGCGGATGAGGTAGCATCTAGATGGTACCAATCAAATTTTAAGGAAGTTTCAAGCCCTGAAAGGTGGTGATCTAAAAGTTTTAGTTTTACTTTTTTATCCGGAATCGATTTGATCTCTTCATCTAGATAAAAAGCCTCTTCAAACGTTAGATTTAAATCGGTGATTAAAAAAAAGTGTTCCCCCTCTTGAGAGTTTCTAATTAACTCTAAGATCTGATCTAGTCTAACTTTTACCTCTTCTCCATAGTTTGCGTTGGTAAAAAAACCGTCTGGATAAAGCTTTTTAGTTAAATATTGACAGGTATAACCATCTAAATCGGTATGGGAAAGGTGATAAAACCTCATATATCAAACTTCACAGAAAAACTGCTACTTCCTCCTTTCTTTCAATTATTCCATAATATCTTTTAAAGAAAGCTCTTTTAAAAAGTTGTCCACTTTAGTTTGGAGTTTATTCAAGAAAGGCCAAAGCGTACAAAAATCACCTTTATTACTAGGGCAGTAGGATTGGTCTATAGCACAATCAAAAACACTCACATCCCTTCCTTCTGCCGCGTCGGTTATCTCTTTGATAGAGATCTCTTGAGGAGGTCTAGCTAACATAAAACCACCAGTAGCACCTTTGTATGAGATTAACACCTTTTTCTTAGCAAGATTTTGTAAGATTTTAGCTAGAAAGCTTCTAGAGATATTCAACCGTTTAGAAAGGTAATCTGTTCCTAAAGGTTTATTTTCTTTAGCGATTAAAACTAGCGCTAAAAGCGCATACTCTGTAGCCCGAGTAAACAACATAAAATAGCCTTTGCTTTTTTATGAAATTATACGAAAATTAAACTTTTATAGCTCTTTTTATCCACCCTTTCAGATAACGAGCGTATCGTTGATTTTTAAAAGATAGTTTTAAATAGTGCCATATCTCTCCAAAATCGTACAAAACACTAAAAAGAAACCCATCAAAACTGTTTAAAGCTTTTAAAGTTCTACTTCCCACAACTCCATCCGCTTCTACTCTTACAATTTTTTGAGCTAGTTTAATCGCCCTTTCCATACCCGCATTAACCCCAAATACAAAAATCTCATTTGCAATTTTTTGACTTTCTACTAAATCTAACTTAGCTTTATCCCAATAGTAACGGCGATAAATCCTTTCCACCTCTTTAACTAACTCTTTATCTTGACACATTATTCTAGAAATTTTTTTAAGCTCAGAAGTGGTAGGAGTTTTAATTTTATACCTTTTTAAAAGCACTTTTAAACGTTTCCAGATAAGACTAGAAGGGTGAGCTTTTTGATAAATCCCCATAAAAGTATATCCACGTTCCCCTTCATTCTTATGTAAAGCATCCGCACAACTAGAAAATTCTAGCTTTTTTAAAATAGATAAAGCTCTGTAGAAATTTGCCATAAATTCCCTCTAATTTTTAGACGAAATCTGATCTTTCTAAAATTTTACACCATATTTGTCTCTTTTTCAAACATTTTTTAGGAGTTTAAAGAAGATAAAAGATCTCCTATACTATGATATAGTATACTATTATCATCTTAAAAAAGGAGAAGGGAGGAATAGATAATGTCTCACTTTTTTAATTATTTTTTAAAAGGATTTCAAAAAGGTATCATTATAGGAGTTCCAGATTTCGAACAAAATAATTTATATCTCGACATAAAAAATATAGGAGGAGATTTCTACATAGCTATTCAAAAGGTAATAGATGAAAAAGAGCAACAAAACTCAATCCAACCTAAAGAAAAGCGAAAATAATTCTCAGATTGAGGATCCTGAAAACAACTCTATTAGTGGTCCAATCCTCATTCCTAAGCATAGTCGCATTAGTTACATCACTTTCCGCCAAAATCCTTTACCTTCTCCTGAAGAGCTTCAAAAATATAAAGAGGTTCATAAAAGTTTCCCAGAACGTATTATTAAAATGGCTGAAAAAGAACAACGTTTTCGCCATGTTTCTACTTTCTTAGGGCAAATAAACTTTTTAATCCTAGTGATAGTAGGATTTGGAATTGCTTCTTTCACATCTATAAAAGGAAGTCAAGCTACAGGAGTAGCTATTGCAGGAGCAGTAGGTTATATTGTGTATGTATTTAAATCTAAAAATCCGCGTTTTCCACAAGATCAAAAGGAAGAAACTTAATCTTGGTGTCCCGGGCGGGATTTGAACCCACGACCTTCGGATTAGGAATCCGATGCTCTATCCTGCTGAGCTACCGGGACTTTTAAAATGAAATTTTAGCACAATTTATCTAGACCCGCATACATAGATTACATCAGTTGGACAATAAGCACTATGGGGAGTGTTTGGTTCGCTTTCCAATCTATCACCTGGATTCAAAACAATTTCTTCCCCATTCTCTTCAATTACTAAAGTGCCCCTTACAATCCATCTAACTTCATAATGGGGGTGGGTGTGGGTTGGGTAGGTAGTGCCTTTGGAATCTTCCCAAGTGAAGATGTTGAAGAAACCCTCCTTCTGGAGAGTTTCTTTAATCCGTTTCTCATCGGTAATTTTGGTTTTTATAACCTTAGCCATT
>JAADFB010000055.1 GCA_013153095.1 Campylobacterota bacterium
ATGGATTTTTACGATAAACTCAAAACGGTAACTAAAGGGTATGCAAGTTTTGATTATGAGCCAAGTGGCTACAAAGAGGGGGATTTAGTAAAACTGGATATTAGAATTGCGGGTGAGGTGGTAGATGCGCTCTCTATCATCGTTCCAAAAGAGAAGGCTTTACAAAAAGGTAGAGAGCTGGTTAAAAAGATGAAAGAGTTAGTTCCTAGACAGCTTTTTGAGGTAGCGATTCAAGCAAGCATAGGTAATAAGATCATCGCTAGAGAAACTGTAAGCGCGATGCGAAAAAATGTAACCGCAAAATGTTACGGGGGAGATATTACTAGAAAAAGAAAACTTTTAGAAAAGCAGAAAGCGGGTAAGAAAAGAATGAAAGCGATCGGAAAGGTACATCTTCCACAGGAAGCGTTTTTGAGTGTGTTAAAAATCGATTAAGATGAGAGGAGCCGTTTTTTTACTCCTTTTTCTAAGCGGATGCAGTTATAGAAGTGTAACTTTACACCTTCCCCCTCCTCCCCCTTCCGTTGCTAACAATATCACCGTTATTCAACCGCTCAATCCAGTAATTGGAAAGATTAAAGGCAATGGGACTTTTCTAATAAAAATCGATAGGGATGTAGGAAGTTACATAAAAGCTAAACTCTCCAACTCCCCTAAACTTAAAAATTATGTTGTAAAGGTAAAGATTGATAACCTTTCTCTACTTTATAACCCCCACCTTTCTACAAACAACGCCTTAGCTAAAATCGAGTTTAAAGTGACTCTACAAAAAAGAGGGGAGTTGATAGAGAAAAGTTTTAGATTACAAAATGTAGCCACCATTAGAGGGTATAGGTATGAGGAGAGGTTAAAAAACCTTCTTCAAACCCTTTTAGACGAGGTGGTAAATGAGATAGAGAAGTTATGAGATGTTTAAGCTGTTTAAATCTTTCTTTAGAAGTTATTTGTAAAAGATGTCAAGAGTTGTATTTAAAACCTTCTGTAACTACAATAGAGTTAACTCCTAACTTTTGGGTAGTCAGTTTTTATTCTTATGAAGAGATAAAAGAGCTTTTAACCACCAAAGGCTCACCTATAGGCGCTTCAATCTTTTCCATCCTTGCTAAGAACTCCCTAACTCCATTTGCAAAAGCTTTAGATTTAGAGGCGTTTGTAGTTCCAATTGATGATCGACTCAAAGGAGGTTACTCCCATACTGCTATCTTAGCCAAAGCTATGGAAAGTAAACATTTAAAACCGCTTTTTGGAGTGTTGAGGTCTCAAAGTAAAGTAAAATATGCGGGAAAATCTCTAGAGTTTAGGAGAAGTCACCCTAGAGATTTTATTTACAGCGGCAAAGTTGGGGAGGTGATTTTAGTGGACGATATTATCACTACCGGTACAACCTTTAAAGAGGCGTTGAAAGTTGTTCCCACCCCCTTATTTGGGGTGGTACTAGCTAGCGCACAGCGATCCCTTTGATATAAAAAGTATCTTTATTGGGGGCTTTTTCCAAAATAACTTTATATTTTTCTGCCCATTTTTTTATTGTTGCTAGAGCTGCTTCTTTCTGGCTGGGGTTGGTATACTCAAGCTTAATTTTTAAGTAAGGGTGAGTGTTGGAGATCGCTACAAAACCGCCGTAATGTTTTAGGTGGTCATTAAGAGTTATTATATGTTTTTGGATCTGCTCAAATCCTGCGGTATGCTTTTGAATAGCTTGGAGCTGTTTTAAATGAATATCGTCCACATTATAACCTAGCTGGGTTAATAAACCCTCTTTACTAATGTTCATATCACCTCCTTCAAACTTGTGCGCATAGGAATTATCGGCACTTCAAGGCTATTTTTAAGAAGTGTGATAAAATTTTTAAGATGGAAAAGCTAATTTGGCTGCAGGGAGTAACTTGTAACGGGAATAGCCACTCTTTTTTGAACTTAGAAGGGCTAGAAAACTTTTTAAAAAAATTTGAACTTCTTTACCATCCCCTTTTGCCTTCAAAACTCTCTTTACCTCAACTTTATAACACCCAATGCGATATTTTAGTAATAGAAGGAGGAGTTAAAAAAGGGTTAAAAAGAGGAGGAGTTGAATTTGTAAAACTTTTCCTATCCCTTGCAAAAAGAGCTAAAAGAGTGGTAGCTGTCGGAAGTTGTGCGGTATATGGAGGGGTGTTTAAAGAGGGAGATAATTCTATTACTGGAGTGTTGTTTGATAAAGAGGAGAAAACCCCTTTTTTTAAAAAGCTTTCTGGTAAAGTTGTCAATATCCCCGGTTGTCCTGCCCATCCAGAATGGATCGCTTTTGGAATAGAGGGGAAAGATTTTCATTTGGATGAGTTTTATCGACCTAAAGAGCTGTTTGCGTATACTGTTCACTCTGGGTGCAGTAAAAATGAGTATTTTGAGTGGAAAGTGGATAGTAAAACTTTTGGAGAAAAAGAGGGGTGTTTATTTTATGAACTGGGATGTCAAGCTCCTTACACCAGAGGAAGCTGTAATAAGATGTTGTGGAATGGGGTTTCTAGTAAAACTAGAGCGGGAATCCCTTGTATTGGGTGTACAGAATCTTCTTTTCCAAAAAGGGAACTGTTTAAAACTAAAACCTATATGGGAATCCCTGCCAATATGCCTTTAGGAGTTCCAAAACGCGCTTATTTAACTTTAAGTGGTGTTGCCAAAAGTTTTAAGATAGAACGGCTTTCTACAAAGCTGTTTTAAAGGTTTAAAAATGGTAAAAGTGGAATTGATTGAGAAGGTTGAAGGGGAAGCCTACCTCCACTACCGCTACAAAAAAGGAAAAATTAGGGATGTAAGGGTAGAGTTTCTACCTTCTAGAGGAATTGAAAAGATTTTAAAAGGGAGAGTTTTAAGTGATGCGTTAGTAATCACCCCTAGAGTTTGTGGAATCTGTGGACATTCCCATCTTATTGCAACCTCCTTAGCGTTAGAGAAATTGGCTAACTTTACCCCATCTCCCAAAGCCAACTCTATTAGAACTGTAACCCTTTCTTGTGAGATTATTCAAAACCATCTTAAATGGTTTTATCTAACCATTTTACCCCTTCTAAATCAACTTGGATTTAAAGAGGTCTCCCCTTTTGAAGCGATAAACTACGCCTCCAAAATTCAAAAAGTTATCGCTCTCTTTGGAGGTCAATATCCCCACACCTCCTACTCATTAGCTGGAGGGGTCGCTTGCGATCCTAGCTTTTTGGAGCTGTTAAAAGCCAAAAGGCTCACTTTAGAGGTAAAAGAGTTTTTTAACGCCAAGCTTTTAGAGGAGATAAAAAGCTTTAAAGAGTTTAGAAGTTCAAAAGGGTTATTAAAAGAGACCTATCTTTTTCTAGCAAAAAGAAAGCTTTTAAAAGTGGGAAAGGGAAAAGAGAGCTTTTTAACTTCTAGCAAAAGATTTAAAAAAGGAAAAGGTGAAAAGACCCGCATCCGATTTATCCAAGAGGAAAAGGATAAAGTGTTATACAAAGGGGAGTTTGTTGAGGTAGGAGCGCTGGCTAGAAATTTTAAAAAAGGGGTGGTAAGGGAGGTTTATAGAAAGTTTAAAGATACCCTTTTTAGTAGAATTTTTGCAAGAGTTTTTGAGATTGGGGTGATGTTGGAGAAAATCTTAAAAGAGCTAGAAACGATCGACCTTTCTCAAAACTCCTATCTACCTGTAAATTTAAATTTAAGCGGATATGGGGAGAGTATAGTTGAAGCTCCTAGAGGCTGTTTAATCCATAAAGTTACCGCTAAGAATGGAATTATCACAAACTATGAGATCATCACACCAACTCAGCTAAACCTCTCCAACGGTACCGCTTCCAACCCTTCCATTCTTCAACAAGCTATTCTTAACCTAAAAGACCCTCTAGTAGCCCAACTGGTTTTTAGAAGTTTTGACGTTTGTTCTGTCTGTTCCACCCATTAAGTCCCAAATCTAGCCAAGAGTTCCAAAAATTCAAGAAATTTTAATAACTAGATAAGCCTATCTTGATAAAATTGTGAATGAGTATTCATTTAAAGGAGATGGTATGAACCGAGAGCAGTTAAGAACTCTGTTTACCTCCAAGAGTTCTAGAGTTAACACAAACAAAGGTGAGGAGTACTACAACAACCTCTACCAGCGGTGTAAAGCTAGATTGGAAGAGTTACAAAAACTAACCCCTGTTAAAAACCTCTCTATCCAAGAGATTTTAGAAGATGAAGGGATCAGTAGACGGGATTTTTTAAAATGGGCTAGCGCTACAACTGCGATGTTGATGCTTCCTAGCTCCTT
>JAADFB010000038.1 GCA_013153095.1 Campylobacterota bacterium
TATCGATAACCCAACCATCTAAAACCCTTCCTACCGGCTCTTTAAGCATCGCTATCTCTTCTAGAGAGGTTGCCATCGCATCTATTCGCTTTTTATCTAAAAAGAGTCTATCCTGTAAGGCACTGGAAAGATTGTTAACCTTTGCAAACTCCATATCCAACGCATTAGCTTTTAGGATAAGGTTGGCTTTATCCCTTAATCTTTTAGCCATCTTTTCCAAAACCTCTTTTTTGACTCCCCCATTGAGTTGAGCTAAAAGAGTTGCTCCCTCTTTAGCCTTTTTTAAAAACTGCTCCATCATCTTCTCCTACTTAATATCTTTTAACAGCTCTTTTTGTGGAAGGTTTTCGATCCTTTCTTTATCGATATTGGCAAAGATGGTGACTATATCTCTAGAGATAAAAAGCGCCTCCTCTTTAGGATTTGTTCTATTTTTAAAACTTTTTAAAAGCTCTATCATCTCAGGACTAAAATCCCAGTTTTCAAAGATTAAAGCGGAAACCTCTATCGTATCAAAGCCAAATAGCTCTTTTTCTTTCTCATCCAACTCATTTAAAACCATCTCCTCCTCTTCCAACTCTAAACCTTTTTTATTCCCATAACTAGAAAGCACCACCTTAGCCACATCGCTTAAAAAAGCGGTGTTTAAAACCAAAAACCGCTCGTGTTTATCCCCTTTTTCGATCAATCTCCTAGCTATAACCGTTTTTAGATGGGAGATTTTCAAAAAGGTCGCCGTTGTGATATGGTAAAAACTTAAGTCGATCTCTTTTAAATTTCCAACAAAGGAGCTTAAGGCAAACTCAATTATTTGCTCCAATCCAAACAAAACTATAGCTTGTCGAATCTCTATAATCTCTCTAGGGAATCCGTACAAAGGAGAGTTAGCTATCTTTAAAATATCTGCCACTAAAAGAGGATCTTGTTTAATAACCTCTTCCACCTCTGCCGTAGTGTAGTCATCATTGAAGTACAACTCTTGTAACTTGTTGATAATATCAGGAATGGGGGGAAGCTCCTCAATAGCTTCTATAATTTCTCGTTCCATCTATCTCCTTTTTAGTAGATCCATTAAACTCTCTTTAGGCTCTTTTCCTTTTAAGATCGCGTAAACTTCATTTGCGATAGGCGTATAAATCCCTTTTTCATTTGCGATCTCGTAGATCGCTTTTACCGTATGAACCCCTTCTGCCACCTCTTTTAACTCTTTTAAAATCTTTTCTAAGCTTTTCCCCTGAGCCAATCCAAAGCCAACTCGATAGTTCCTAGAGAGTTTGCTACTAGCTGTTAAAAAAAGATCCCCCGCCCCACTTAAACCTAAAAAGGTCTTTTCTTTCGCTCCAAACGCTTCTCCAAACCGTTCCATCTCAACTAACCCCCTAGCCAAAAGCGCAGCTCTGGCATTATTTCCTAATTGTAATCCATCACAAATACCTCCAGCAATTGCGATCACATTTTTATAAGCTCCCGCTACCTCAGCTCCAATAACATCCTCATCACTATACGCTTTTATAAAGTTTGGGAACGCTTGGGCAAAAGAGTTAGCCAAAGAAAGATTAAAAGAGCTAACAACTACTGCGGTAGGAAGAGCCTGAAGAACCTCTTTAGCAAAAGAGGGACCAGAAAGGCAGGCGATATTTGAAGGGGGGAGATACTCTTCTAATACCTGATTTAAAAACTGATGGGTTGAGGTATCGATCCCTTTAGAAGCTATCAAAACTTTATGGTTAGGTTTTAAAGGATTCTCTTTTAACCAGCTTCTAACACTTTGAGCTGGAAGAGCCAACACCAAAAACTCCTCCTGCTCTAACAACTCCTTAAAAGAAAACATCTTAGGAAGCTCATCCATTCTTCTAGAAGCGATAGAAACTCTATTTTTTTTAGAAAAAGCAAAATAAAGCGCCCTTCCCCACTTTCCAGCTCCAATAATCCCAATTCTCATAACTTTCCTTTGAGCCGTTCTTCAAACCGTTCAATATCCAACTTTTTCCCAATAACTACCAATATATCCCCTGCATCAATTTTATGATTGATCCCTCGAGTAATAAAGGTGAACCGGTTGCCTAGCTCCTTATCTACAATTCCTATCACTATCAGTTTAAACTCCTCTCCCCAGTTAAAATCGTTGATATTTTTCCCATCCAAAAAAGAGTTAGGGGGGATAACTATCTCTTTAAAGGTTAAGCTTTTGTCTTTAAAAAGGATTTGATCCATCGCTTCCGCCACTGCGGGTTTTTCCAGCACAAAATATAACCTATTTGCCGCCGCCACCATAGTATCGATAACTTTATCAGCCCCTGCTAATTTAAGTTTTCTTTCACTCTCTTTAGATTCACAAATAGCAATAATTTCCACCCTTTTAAACAGCGCTTTAAAAGTGATGGTTAAATAGATGTTACGCTCTTCATCATCATAGGCGCAAAAGATTTTACCAAAACCGTAATCAAATAAAATATCGGTTAACTGTTCATCGCTGGCAATATCTACCACTAAAAGATTTTCAAAACGGCTTTTGGAAGCCCTTTTTAACGCCTCTTTATCATAATCGGCTATAAAAACCTCATACCCTTCACTTTGTAGATTTTTAGCGATCTGTTCTCCGTAGCGTCCAAACCCAAAAACCAAAACCTTATCTTTTTTTTCTAGCATTTTCGATACTGCTTTCTATCACTTCCGATTTAAAGTGGCTAATACTAATACTATAACCCATCACAACTAAAATATCATCTACTTGAAGCAAAAACTCTTTTGGAGGGTTAAAAAAAAAGCGCTGAATATTGAAAGTGTGTCTTACAACTCCAAGTAAGATCAGTTTATATCTAGAAAAATCGATCTCTCCCACCTTAGCCCCATCCAAAAAGGAGTCCTTTACAACCTCCACCTGATCGCATAACGCATTCCTTCTAGCAGTTAAAATGTCGTTAATAGCCTCCATAGCGATAGGCTGTTCAATAACCTTAGTAGCAAACAAACCTGCAGTTACATAAGGAGAGATTAAATAGTTAGCGCCCGCTAATTTTAATTTTTTGTGGGAGTTTATATCGATAGTTCTAGAAACCAAAAACACCTCTTTGCTAAAGCTTCTAATGTTTAAACAGATGTAGATATTGTGCATATCGTTATCCGCTAACGCCATTACCGCTTTAACTTTATCAAAATTTATCTTTTTAAAAGTATCCTTTTTAGTGGCATCGGCACAGATAGCTAGATAACCTTGTGAAAGCGCTTCATCTACAACTTTTTTATCCAAATCTACAATTAAGAAGTTTTTTTTATCCCGCTCCAGCCGTTTTACAAACAGCCTTGCCATATGGGTATATCCGCAAATTATGTAAAACTCATCCAAATTTTTTATCGCGTGAAAGATTCTGTTTTTCCTAACCTCTTCTAACCTTTCACTAAAAGCTGAAACTATGATAGAGGTTGCAAAGGAGATAAGTCCTATCCCTGTAAGGATGATTACAATAGTTATCCCTCTACCTTCGGTTGTTATTGGAGTTATATCCCCATATCCAACTGTTGAGATGGTAACTAGTGACCAGTAAAACGCATCAAAGAGGGTATTGATGTTGGGGTTGGTTCGCTCCTCAAACACATATAGACTAATTCCTGAAATCAAAATTACAAACGCCACCAACATCAAAAGGGTAAAAAGCTCAACCTTTTTAGAGGCTAAAACTTGTAAAAAATGGGCGATATTTTGGGAGTAACGAAGCAGTTTAAATACCCTAAAAAGCACAAATACCCGCAATATCCTAACCTCTCGATAACTGGGAAGGATCGCTAAAAGGTCAATAATTGCCATTGGGGAGAGGATATACTCAAGCTTTGTTTTAAAGATTTTTTTTAACACCTTCTTGGTATCAAACGGGCGTTCTAAAAAGATAGAGTTCTCAAACTCCTCAATAATTATCTTATGAACATCGTTATAAACCCAAACTCTCAAGAGATACTCAATTATAAAAACCCAAGTTACAAAATAGATGTCGTAATAATAGAGCCATTTGGAGATAGGGGTTTTTACCTCTTCAATAATTATCACTACACTTGAGAGGATTAAAAAGATCATAAAATAATCAAAGTAACGCTTATAACGATATTCATCATTAGTTAAGAGGTTTTTTATAAACCTTTTAAACTTTTTGTAGCGGGGAGAGCCCTCCAAGAAGAAGGCGAAATCGATTAAAAGTTGTGAGAGTTTCAAGA
>JAADFB010000068.1 GCA_013153095.1 Campylobacterota bacterium
ACGCCTAGCTCCATTTCGAACCTAGAAGCTAAGCTCCGCATCGCTGATGATACTGCCCCCTTCGGGGGTGGAAAAGTAGGTCGGTGCCGGGATAACTGCTTCATAATGTAAACTTCTACTGTTTTTATATCTAACTAACTTCTTCTTCCTCTTGAAAAATAATCAAAATCCTCTATAATTTTTTATAAACTTTGTGTCTCAAAAAAAATAAGGTTTTCTTATGTCATTTATCGTAAGTAGTTATAGAGGATTGGTAAGAGGAGTTTGTATTTTAACTTTAATAGCTACTGTTCTAGAAGCTAGTGGAGAGAAAAGAAGTTTAAAAAGAGATATGACTTTAGAGTACCATCTTCTCCCGGGTGAAGCTAATAGTTTAGAAGAGATGTTTAGCCAAGGGGTTTGGTATGGGAGATTTAGGGTTAATAGTTTTAGATGGGATTGGAAAGATGATAAAAAAAAGGATAATTGGGCTATAGGAGTAGGGGGAAGCTTAGAGTACAAAACCGCTTATTTAAAAGGAATAGGAGCTACTTTAGCTTTCTATACTTCACAAAACCCCTGGCATATGGATGAAGAGGAGATTAAATTTATAAAAGCTGGAAAAGATACCTTTAGTAGATATAAAGTGGCCACTGGTGGAGGGTTTGGGATGGATGTGGTTGCCCAAGCTTATCTGGAATATAAAAAAAATAACCTCTCATTTAAAGCGGGAAGGCAGATAGTAGAAACTATTTTAATTAAGAGCAACGATACTAAGATGATTCCAAACACGTTTGAAGGATATAGTTTAACGGCTACCTCTTCTCTTAACTCCTTCAAGCTAGCTTATTTAACCTCTCAAAAACTTAGGGATCACATCTCTTTCCACGATCCTTTAACATTTGGAAAAGATTTAAATCAAGATGGAGTAATTGAAGGGATTGAAAAATGGGCTAATAATGATGATTCGGCAGTCAACAAAACCTTAAATGAAGTTAACTTTAAAAAAGTTGGAAAAGATAGCGATCACTCTTTAATTGTAATGGAAACAGCTACTACCTTTTTTCCTCATACCAGATTAATTTTTAACTATACTACAGTTCCAGATGTTGTAGGGTTAGGAGTTATAGAAGGACACCATAAATTTAACCTCAACAACTTTAATATCATACCCGGTTTTAGATATATCAAACAGTTCGATCAAGGGGCTAAAGAGATAGGAAGAATTGGAGTAGCGATAGCAAATTTAAAGGGGAAAGGGGAAGGATACAAAAATCCTTATAGTGTAGAAGGTGCTCTTTGGATGGGAAGAGTAGATATAAAGCCTAAAAATCGATTCTGGTGGTTAAGGATAGGTTACTCAGCAGTAGCAGACAAAGCTGATATTATCGCTCCCTGGAGAGGTTTTCCTACCAAAGGATTTACCCGAGCAATGGGACAATATAACTGGTATGCCAATACTAAAACCTATCTAGTTAGACTTTTTACAAATTGGGACAATATGGGAGTATCTAACGGTTTGAAAACCTCTTTACGTTATGTTATTCAAAACTTTGATGATAAAAAAAGTGGAGTACAAGCAGATAGTAAAGTTGTTCATTTTGATGTAATTAAAAAGATGAGGTCTGGAGTATATTTTAAATTTAGGTTGGGTATAGTTGATGGAGATAACTCTACTTACGACATACAAGGAAAATTAAAACCTGATCCCTCTTATAACGAATATAGAATCGAATTAAATTATCTTTTCTAACTGCTACGCCCTTAGTGGGCGAGCTTATAAAATTATCACCTCCTCTTCTAGCTTTACTCCAAATTTTTCATATACCCTTTTTTTAGCCAACTCTATTAAAGTGATCGCTTCTGCAAAACTACCTCCTCCTAAGTTGACTAAAAAGTTAGCGTGCTGGTGACTAAAAGCCATATTTCCAAACCGTTTTCCCTTAAGTCCAACTTCCTCTATTAATCTCCCTGCAAAATCGTTAGGAGGATTTTTAAAAACGCTTCCTGCACTAGGCTGAGTAGGTTGATTACTTCTTAAAGAGAGAAGTTTTTTTAATAAAGAGTGATTAAAGCCCTTTTGAACTTTAAAACCGGCTTCGTAAACAATGGTAGAAATGTTGGTTTTTCTATACTCTAAGTTCAACTCTCTTGCTTCTTTTATCCCTTCCGCACTCTTTACCCATAGCAATATATCTTTTATCTCATACTCCTTGACTCCTGCATTCATCCTTACAGCCCCACCTACAGTCCCAGGAAGCTTTGCCAAAAACTCAAATCCTCCTAGATCGTTTCTTTTGCAAAAAGAAAGGACTTTTCCTGTAGGAGTGGCTCCCCCTATTACTAGAGTATCCCCCTCCAATTTTATATAATCAAACTCCTTAGAAAGCTTAGCTAAAGGGGGAGGAGAAGGGGAAAGGAGCAAATTATTAGCCCCTCCAACTAAAAAAAACTTCTCATCAAAACTTTTATCTACCTCTTCTATCATCTCTACTTCAACTTTTGGCCCCACTTTTATGGAAGAGTAGGAAGAAAAATCTATTATTCGTTTCAACGCAGCTCCTGATACTCTTTTGGAATTAAATAGTTTTCTACCTTTATAGGACACTCATAAAATCCAAATCTATACCCTATTTCAAATAATCTATCTAACGCTTTTAACTGGTTAGAGTCCATCGAAATGGAATTTTTATTAGCATACATACCTAGATAGGTTTCTAGCTGTTTCTCTTTCACTCTTAAAAGCTCTCTTTCTAGCAACATTTGAGAAAGTAAACTTGGATGTTTATTAGCTATCTCAACCGCCTTAGTTAACCCTTCTTCAATCTCTATAGCTCTGTTTAAGGGAATAGAGCGTCTTAGTGCCATCCCTCCTAAAGGTAAAGGAAGCTCCTCTTTTATCAACTCTCTCCAAATATCCCACAGCTCCCTCTCGACTTCTAATCTTTCATCAAACTTTAAAATCGATTCGTGAATTAAAACTCCTGCATCCACTTTTCCTTTTAAAACCGCTTCCTCAATCTCTAAAAAGTTAAGATATACAATCTTAGCTTCAGGATAGGCGATCCTAAACAGCAAAGCGTTAGTCGTATATTTCCCGCTCAAGGCAACTTTAAAATCCTTTTTTAACCTTTTTCCCTTTAACTTTACCAGCTTAGGACCATACCCATACCCAAAACTTACTGCAGTCCTAAGTAGTGCATACTCCTCTTTAATAAAAGGGTATAAGGCGAAACTGATAGCTGTAACATCAAAAACATTATCGAGCGCTTTTTGATTTAATGTTTCAATATCTAAAGCGATGTTGCTAAAGGAAACACCATCTAAACTTATCCATCCAAACTTTAAAGCGTAATACATAAAAATATCATCGGCATCGGGAGAATGGGCAAGGGAGTAGTTTAACATCATAAGTCTCCTAGAAAAAAGTATTTAAAATTGTAACAAATTCGGCTCTTTTCTAGAAAGGTATAAAATTTATGAAATTTTTCTAAAAGTGTTAATTTTTATCCCTCGTTTACATAAAAAAGGGTAAAATAAACCACAAAATTGACATAAGGTTCGCCTATGGATGCAAACAAACAGAAAGCTTTAGAAGCAGCTCTAAAGCAGATCGACAAACATTTTGGAAAAGGGGCTTTAGTCAAACTAGGAGAGAAGCAGATAGAACCTATAGAAGCTATCTCTACCGGTTCTTTGGGTTTAGATATGGCGTTAGGAATTGGAGGAGTTCCTAAGGGAAGGATTATTGAAATCTATGGACCTGAAAGCTCAGGAAAAACCACGTTAGCCCTTCAAATTATTGCAGAAGCTCAAAAAAATGGAGGGGTAGCTGCTTTTATCGATGCAGAACACGCTTTAGATGTGATCTATGCGAAAAATTTGGGAGTGGATGTAAACAATCTTTTTGTTTCGCAACCCGACTTTGGTGAACAGGCGTTAGATATTGTAGAAACTTTGGCTAGAAGTGGAGCGATGGATGTTATTGTAGTGGATTCGGTAGCGGCTTTAACACCTAAAGCTGAAATCGACGGGGAGATGGGAGATTCCCATGTAGGTTTACAAGCTAGACTTATGAGTCAAGCTTTAAGAAAGTTAACAGGGGTAGTAAATAAGATGAACGCTACCGTAATTTTTATAAACCAAATTAGGGTAAAAATTGGACAGATGGGATATGGGACCCCCGAAACTACGACAGGGGGAAACGCTTTAAAGTTTTACTCCTCTGTAAGAATTGATGTAAGAAAGATCGCTTCTTTAAAACAAGGAGATAACCAGATAGGAAATAGAGTTAGAGCTAAAGTTGTAAAAAATAAGGTAGCTCCTCCTTTTAGGCAAGCGGAGTTTGATATTATGTTTGGAGAGGGAATTAGTAAAGAGGGGGAACTGTTAGATTATGGGGTTAAATTAGATATTGTGGATAAAAGTGGAGCCTGGTTTAGTTACAAAGATATTAAGTTAGGACAAGGAAGGGAGAATGCTAAACTCTTTCTTAAAGAAAACCCCCAAATAGCTTTAGAGATAGAAAAAGAGATTAGAAAAGCTATGGGGATAGATGATAGCGTGATGATGATTCCAAAAGAAGAGATCGAAGCAGAGCATAAGGAGGAGTGATGACCTATATCGAAAATATAAAAGCTCAAGAGGTTTTAGATAGTCGAGGAAATCCTACGGTAAAAGCTACTGTGGTTTTAAGCGATGGAAGCGTAGGAAGCGCAATAGTTCCTAGTGGAGCGAGTACAGGGAAAAGAGAAGCAGTTGAATTAAGGGATGGAGGAGAACGCTATTTAGGAAAAGGGGTTTTAAAAGCGTGTGAAAATGTTGAGGTAACTATTGCGGATGAGTTAGTAGGGCTAAGTCCTTTTAACCAAGCTCAAATCGATAACATTATGAAAGAGTTGGACGGTACTGAGAACTATTCCAAGTTAGGGGCTAACGCAGTACTTGGGGTTTCTATGGCTTTAGCTAGAGCGTGTGCTAACAGCTTAAAAGTTCCACTTTATCGATACATTGGTGGAATAAATGGGGCAATCCTCCCCGCCCCGATGTTAAATATAATTAACGGAGGTGCCCACGCTAATAACGATGTAGACCTACAAGAGTATATGATTATCCCAATAGGTTTTGAAGAGTACAAAGAAGGGTTAAGAGCAAGTGTAGAAATCTATCACACTTTAAAGAAACTTCTATTAGAAAAAGGGTTTAGTACTGCATTGGGGGATGAAGGGGGGTTTGCTCCCAATTTTAAAAATAATGAAGAGCCGTTAGAGTTTATTCTTCAAGCGATCGAGAAAGCGGGATATAAAGATCAGATCGCAATAGCTTTAGATGCAGCTAGCAGTGAGTTTTATAAAGATGGAAAGTATGAGCTTAAAGGTGAAGGAAAAGTTTTATCTAAAGAGGAGTTGGTAGAGTATTACACCAACTTGGTTAAGAAATACCCTATCGTAAGTATTGAAGATGGAATGGCAGAAGATGATAAAGAGGGGTGGAAACTTTTAACTCAAGCGTTGGGAGATAAGATCCAACTAGTAGGAGATGATCTTTTTGTTACCAATGAGAAGATTTTAAGGGAGGGGATTGAAGAGGGGATTGCCAACGCGATCTTAATAAAACCTAACCAGATTGGAACCGTTACTCAAACTCTTCAAACTGTTCGTTTAGCTCAAAGAAACGGGTATCGATGTATAATGAGCCATAGAAGTGGAGAAAGCGAGGATAGTTTTATAGCAGATTTAGCAGTAGCTTTAAACACTGGAGAGATAAAAACAGGAGCACCTGCTAGAGGGGAGAGAACGGCTAAGTATAATCGCCTTTTGGAAATTGAAAGGGAACTTTTATACCCTGAATATATAGCCAAAGAACTGTTCTAAATGACAAAACAGCGAGATGAAGAGCTTTTATCGTTATCAAGAAAAGCTAACCTTTTAAAAAAGAGATTGCTAGCTTTATTAGTTAGGTATAGTGGATTTCTGTTTATTATCGTTCTTTTAGCGATCTATATTGGAAGAATTCTTTTTGGTCCCAATTCCGTCGAGGTGCTTTATAACCTCAGCGTTCAAGAAAAAACTTTAAAAAGAAAGATAGAGTTTTACAAAAGAGCTAACGCTAGATTGCAAAAAGAGTATTTTGAATTAAAAGAGTTAGAACCGCAAGGAGAGGAATGAAAAAAGTAATTTTTTTAATTTTAACCACATTCTTAGTAGCCCGGGAGAACCCTTTTATTCTCCCAAAAACACCTACCCACTCTCAATCTTCAAGCTCTTCTACTCCATCTCAAACTCCTTTAAGAGAGATAAAAACGGAATTTCTAACAATCTCTATCTATCCTTCCTGGATGAAAATAAGTTCTATCGATAAGCTCAAAAAAGTGTTTAGATTGGGAGAATTGAACAAAGTGGTAGTCGATTTTAGCTCCAAACGCTCTTTTAGTTCCAAACATTACAGTATAAAAAGTCAACATTTTAAAAGGGTTGATATTGGCGCTCACGATGATTTTTATCGTCTTGCAGTAGCTTTAAAGGAGTGTAAACCGAAAATAGAGAAAAAGGAGGATGGGTTATACATCTTTTGCCGTTAAAAGTCTAATTGTTACCATCGCTACAATAACCTCCAAAATACTAGCAAGTATAAAAGCCATATATTCCGATTCCTCTATTACGGAAGTATGGTAAGCGATAGTAGCTATAGCTACAAGAAGGGTTAAGGGCATAGAGTGAGAGAGAGCAAAAAGAAGAGTTTCTTTCAATTTTAACAAAGAGTAAAACACAAAAGAGGCTAAAACTCTAATTAAAATCATAAAGAAAGTTATCACAACAGCTTTAAAGATCATCCCTTCAATTAAAAGAGCTTCTATTTTAAAACTACTCCCGGTATAAACAAAAAAGATAGGTACTAAAAACCCAAATCCAAACGCCGAAAGTTTATGGGGAAGGTTTTCTTTATACTCAAAAAAGGTAGCTATAAATATACCCGCTATAAAGGCTCCAAACGCTACTTCTAAACCTAAATACAACATCAACGCTATAAAAAGAAAAAGAAGAGCCATAGAAAGGCGAATATCTTGTTCTTCATTATCTATTTTAGGCATCAGTGTAGTTTTTAATTCTGGATACCACCAAAAAAGAACCTCCAACAGTTTAAACAGGGCTAAAGTTAAAATTAAAAAAAGGGCAAGAATTAAAATATTTTTATAAAACATTGCGCTAAAGCCATACTCTAATCCTGCGCTTAAAATAGTTAAGATCGCGATGGAAACAACTTCTCCCAATGTTCCAATAGTAAAAGAGAGATTTAACCAAGGAGTAGGATGTTTAAACCCTTTCTTTAAAGTGGCTATCAGTCCTACCGAGATTAAGGGGAAAATAGCAACAAACACATCATCAAAACCTATATATTTTACAATAAAGAAACTAAAAAGATAAAGAAGGAAAATATATAAAATCCCTCGCTTTAGAAGCTGTCGCTCCATAGCCAAAATCTTTTTTAAGTCTACCTCTAAACCTGCTAAAAACATCAAATACAAAAACCCAAACTCCGCCATCAACTCAAATAATTCGAAATGGTGAAGCAGTCCATACGCTCCACTCAAGGTTCCTAACACTATCTCTAAAACAGAGGTTGGAAGTTTGGTTATTTTGGCTAAAAAAGGAGAAAGAAAAATTATTAAGGAGATCGTAACGATTAAAGAGATTTCAGCCATGACAACTGGTAGCTATCTCATAACCCAAAGCTTTTAAAGTGTTTAAATCGTTACTAGGTTCTTCTCCTTTAGTAGTTAAATAGTCCCCTATAACTATCGAGTTAGCTCCAGCTTCAAAAATTTCTCCCCATCTCTCTTTAAAAACCAACTCTCTTCCTCCAGCTACCATAATTAACGCTTTAGGGAGTTTTGACCTAACTTTATGGATAATCTCTAACGCCTCTGAAATAGTGATAGTTTGTTGAGGTAAAGGGAGGGAGGGGTTTGGATGAAAAAAATTTATAGGAACACTTTGAGGTTCTAAAGTAGCTATTTGATCAATTAATTCCTCTTGCTGCTTTTTAGTTTCTCCTAGTCCAAAAATTCCCCCTGTACATAGATTTAACCCCACCTCTTTTACATTTAAACAGGTTTGGTATCTCTCTTCCCAAGAGTGGGTTGTACAAATAGAGGGATAATAACTTTTAGCAGTTTCAAGATTATGGTTATAATGTTCTATTCCAGCCTCTTTCAACTTTTTTAACTGCTCTTGGTTAGCCGTCCCGTTACACCCAATTAAGGAGAGTTGAGGATAGGAAGATTTTATCGTTTTAGCTGTAGAGGTAACAAACTCTAAAATAGAGTTATCGATCCCCTTTCCAGCCGTAACTAAACAAAAACCTACTGCTTTTGCCTGAGTAGCTTTTTTAGCCTCTTCTAAGATGACAGAAAGGGGTTTATACTTATAACGAGCTATTTTAGCTTTGTGATGGATGCTTTGGGTACAAAATTTACAATCCTCTTTACAGATTCCGCTACTAATATTACTAATAGCGCAAAGGTAAACTTTCATCCTTTCCTCTTTTAACAAACTTTTTCTTTTATAAACTGGGTAGTTTCCAAATCTAAATAGCAATAGTGTAGAGTTAAATCTTTTAGATCCAAAAGGGCAGCTTCACTTTTAGGTTTTTCCCTAGCGCAAACTTCTCCAGGATTTAAAAAAAGGGAGTTAGCTCGTTGACACTCAAATTTATGAAGATGTCCATAAACAATTATTTCAGCATCACTAGAGAGATAGAAAGGATGGTGCATCAATTTAAAAGTTTTTTCTCCTATCTTAAAGTAGTAGGGTTCACTCTTTAAAATCAGATTTGAGCTGGAGTTATTAAAAGGAAGATCATTATTCCCATAGACGGCAATAGTAATTAAATCTAAATTACTTAAAAATTTAAAAACCTCTTCTCCCACATCTCCAGCATGAAGAAGATAAGAAATATCAAAAGAGCGAAGATACTCTACCATTATTCTTGTTAACTCCACCTGATTATGAGTATCGGAAACTATCCCTACTCTCATTGCGCTTCTTCTCTCTTTTTACACTTGATACACTCAAAAACCTCTTTACCTCTAAAAGTTCTTTTTGCCATCAAATACCCACACTCTTTACATCTTCTTTCAATAGGCTCAAATTTGGAGATAAAAGTACATTTGGGATAGTTTTTACATCCAAAAAAGCGTCCCCTTTTACTAAAACGTTCTACTATCTCTCCTCCACATTCAGGGCAAGGTACTTCTAAAATTTTGGGTTCTTTTTTGTTAAGGGGTTTAGTATTTTTACAGTTTGGATAACCACTACAAGCTAAAAATTCACCTTTAGGCCCCCGTTTAATAACCATTGGTGAACCACATTTTTCACACACCTCCTCACTAAAAACCTCTTTTTCTAACTGTTCCGTATATTTACACTTAGGGAAGCCGCTGCACGCGATAAACTCTCCAAATTTTCCTTTTCTTTTTACTAACTCACTTCCACACTCAGGACAGCTTCTTCCAACCGGAACAGCAACTTTTAAACTTTTTATCTCCTTTCTTCCCTTCTCTATCAATTCAATAAAAGGATCGTAAAACTCTTTTAAAACCTTTTGCCAATCCTTTTTAGCTTCTGCGATCTCATCTAGTTGCTCTTCCATCCTTGCAGTAAAAGAACTATCTACAATATCGGGGAAATGCTTTTCCAACATCTCAATTACTGTAAAGGCTACTGGGGTAGGTTTTACATTTCTTTTATCCAACTCGATATAGTTTCTAGTTTGAAGTAGGGCAATTGTAGGAGCATAAGTTGAAGGGCGACCTATCCCTAAGGATTCCAAAGTTTTAATTAAGCTAGCTTCAGTAAATCTAGGAGGAGGCTCTGTAAAATGCTGATTGGCTGTAATTTTAGTTAAGATAGCTTTTTCCCCCTCTTTTAACGGAGGCAAAAGTTTCTCTTTATCCTCAGACTCCAATAATTTATAAAACCCATCAAAAACCATCTTCCTCCCACTAGCTTTAAAAAGGGAACTAGGGCTTTTAAAATGGATCGTTTGAATTTCAAATTCTGCATCTGCCATCTGAGAAGCTAAAAAGCGGTTATAAATCAACCTATAGAGTTTTAGCTCCTCTTGATTTAAATACTCTTTAGCAACTTCAGGAGTAAAATCCAACATCGTTGGACGGATCGCTTCGTGTGCTTCTTGAGCTTTTTTTGCTTTATATGTTTTTAAGGAGGCATATTTTTCTCCAAACCTATCTTTAATCACTTTTAAAGCTTCCTCCTGAGCCTCTTTAGCAATATTTAAACTATCAGTTCGCATATAAGTAATAACTCCGCTAACTCCGTTAGGAGTTTGTACCCCTTCATAAAGTTTCTGGGCAATCATCATAGTTTTTTTTGGAGGAAAACCCAACTTAGTAGAAGCGCTTTGTTGTAAGGTTGAGGTCATAAAAGGGGGAGGAGATTTTACTATCCGTCTCTTTTTCTCTATTTTTGAAACGATAAAAGGTTCCTCTTTTACTTTATTTACAATCTCTTCAGCTTGAGATTTACTCTTAATATCCATTTTTTGAAGCTTCTTTCCTTCAAATTCACTCAAAGAAGCTTCCACTTCATTATTAAACACTCCCTCAATTGTCCAATACTCTTGGGGCTTAAACGCTTGAATCTCTCTTTCTCTATCTACTACTAGCTTTAATGCCGCGCTTTGAACTCTTCCCGCACTTAATCCTCGCTGGATTTTACTAGCTAAAAGCGGACTCAATTTATACCCCACAATCCTATCTAACAACCTTCTAGCTTGCTGAGCGTTAACTCGATTCATATCTATCGTTCTAGGGTTTTTTAAAGCCCGCTCTATCGCGCTTTTAGTGATTTCGTGAAATACTATTCTAGGAAGCTCGGTAGGATTTTTACCAAGAGTGTGTGCTATATGAAAGCCGATCGCTTCCCCTTCTCTATCCTCATCCGTAGCAATATAGATTTTTTTAGCCTTTTGGGCTAACTCTTTCAACTTTTTGGTTATATCCAAATGCTCTTTACTAACTCTATACAAGGGAATAAAGTTGTCCCCTTCTATCTTAATCCCAAAACTGTTTTTAGGTAGGTCCCTAATATGACCTTTTGAAGCTATAACCTCATACTCTTTTCCGAGAAAATTTTTTATAGTTCTAGCTTTTGCTGGAGACTCTACAATTATTAAGTTCATCACCTTCCTGCTTTTATTGTTTATCAACTAATTGTATCATTTGCACAGTTTTTGTCAAGACAACCTTAAAATTTTATTATCGGTTAGAAGGGGAGGAATGTGTGGTTTTTTTGGAGCAGTGGGAGAGTTTAATTTTTATAAAGCTAAAAAAGCGCTTAACTCCTTGCTCCATAGAGGAAAAGACTCCCAAGCTATCTATCTTTCTACTAATCTTTTTTTAGGACATAACCGTCTTTATATCCTAAATTCTAGCGCTCCAACAATTGGATTCAAAAATAAAAAAGCAGTAGTTCTTAACGGTGAAATTTATAACTATTTAAAATTTCATCCCACTACTGATACTTTAGCGATTCCCTTAGCTTTTCCCAATCTAAAAGCGTTAGATGGGATGTTTGCTTTTGCGTTACTAGAAGGAGATTATCTTTACTTAGTAAAAGATATTTTTGGTAAAAAACCGCTTTATTACTTTTTTAAAGAGAACCTATTTCTTTTTGCATCGGAAATAAAAGCGATCGAGAGATATTTAGGAACATTAGAGTTTGATCCTCAAAGTTTAAATAGTTATCTCTCTTTTGGCTCTATTCCTAACTCCAACACTTTTTATAAAGGGGTAAAGAAACTATTAGGTGGAGAAGTATTAAAACTAAACCTAAAAACTCTAAAAAGTGAAGTGTTTAAATTTGACAGTTTTAAGGAGATAAAAGGCTCTTTTTCCTCTTCTGTTGAAGAGATTTTAAAACGAAGTGTAAAAAAAAGGTTGCAAGGTGATTTTGAGGTTGCAGTCCTTTTAAGTGGAGGAGTTGATAGTTCCCTATTGAGCGCATTGGTAAAACAAGAGCAGGGGAAAGTTTCCACCTTTAGTATTGGGTACCCACAAAAACGTTATAGTGAACTCTCTTTCTCTAAAGAAGTTGCCAACCATCTAAAATCTAACCATTATGAAATAATCTTTAACAAAGAACAGTTTTTGGAAAACCTGGAAGAGATTGTTTTACATTTTGATGAACCGATTGGGGATAGTGCTACTATTCCCCTTTTTTATCTTCTAAAAAAGGTAAAGGAGAGCGGTTTTAAAGTTGTATTAAGTGGAGAAGGAGCTGACGAGCTGTTTTTGGGATATAGACAATATTTTGAGATACAAGACATCTACAAAGCTAGAGAGTTAAGATATAAAAACTGGCTTAGAAACTATTTTAAAAAACATTTCTCTCCTAATAGAGAATGGGAACTTTACAAAAGAGCCTTTAGTGATGAGGAGATTTTTAGAGGAAGTTGCGAGGTATTTAGTGATCTTCAAAAAAGTATATTTTTAAAATCAAAAGTTAATGACTCTCTAGAAGAGATAGAAGAGATTCTTTTAGAAGCCAAAAGCAAAGATTTATGGCGCTTTTTTACTTTAGTTGATCTACGGATTAGATTGGAACATCTTTATTTAAAAAAACTTGATATGGTATCTATGGCAGTTGGAGTTGAAGCTAGAACTCCTTTTTTGGATAAGGAGCTATTGGAAAGAGTGATCGATGATCCCCAGAGAGCTTTAGCTCCAAAAACTATTTTAAAGGAGGTTGCAAAAAAATATATCCCCTTAACTATCATACAAAGAAAGAAAAAAGGGTTTTCTTACCCCTTTATGGAGTGGCTAAAAGATAGCGATTTTCCGGCAAAAATGGTAAAAATAAATAGCGAAATTGGAGTTTTTAAAGAGGATTCGCTCCAATTTTTGATACAATCAGCTAAAAGGAATAGATTCTCTCGCCACTTTTGGCTAGTGTTTTCCTTTTTGATTTGGTTTGAGAAAAAATTTTTATAAGGAGAGTTATATGAGAGCTTTTTTTGCGCTTTTTCCATTCAATCTAATTCCTATTATTATCATCTTCCTACACGAGTCAGGGTATTTAGATATTGTAGATAAATACACTTTTACTGTGGCTGTTTCTGCAATCATTTTGTTAACTCTGTCTGTAGAAATGATAAAAGCAGCTATGTTTGCACTTTCTAGTACAGTTAGCTGGTTAGATTTTCTAATTTCATTCTTGTTATTGGTAGTTTTACTTATCTACATTGTTTATGTATATTTTAAAACTGGCGGTGTACCTTCACCACTCTTTTGGCTAGCTTTAGAAGCTCAAGCATTAGATGTTATAGTAGGTTTCTATATCACTCTCACCAACGCAAGAAGAGATATTGGGGCAGAGAGGTTAGATTAAACTCTTATACGGGGCAAGGTTATTCCTTGTTGTTTTTGGTATTTGCCCCGTTTATCTTTATAACTTACTTCACACTCCTCATCCCCTTCAAAAAAGATAACTTGGGCAATTCCTTCATTCGCATAAATCTTAGCAGGGAGTGGAGTAGTATTAGAAATTTCTATAGTAATATATCCTTCAAACTCTGGTTCAAAAGGGGTAACATTTACAATTATTCCACATCTAGCATAAGTACTTTTCCCAACACAAATAGCTAACACATTTCTAGGGATTCTAAAATATTCTACAGTCCTAGCAAGTGCAAAAGAGTTGGGAGGTACAATACAAACATCCCCTTTAAAATCAACTACATTTCTCTCGTCAAACGCCTTTGGATCTACAACCTCAGCGTTTACATTTGTAAAAATTTTAAACTCATCACTAACTCTAATGTCATACCCGTAACTGCTAAGTCCATAACTTACCACCCCTTTGCCTATCTGCTCTTCACAAAAGGGTTCTATCATCTTCTCTTTTAACGCTTTCTCTTTTATCCAACAGTCCGCTTTTAAGCCCATCTATTCCTCTTGAGTTTTAAGGATTTTTGGTATAATCGCATAACCTTTTGTGCTATTATACCACATAGTACTCCAAGTTTGGTTAGGAGAAATGGATGAATTTTAAAGAGATAAAAGAGCTAATAAAAATCTTTGATAAGAGTGGTTTAAAAAAGTTTAAATTAAAAAAAGAGGATTTTGAAATATCACTTTCTAAAGGGGAAGAACATTCCCCTCAACTGCCCCCAGCCCCACCTCCTCCTCCAGCTATTCCCCTTCCAAAAGAAGAAAAAGAGGAAAGTAATAAGAAAAAAGGTGAATATATCACATCTCCAATGGTAGGAACTTTCTATCAAGCCCCCAGCCCAGATAGTCCTCCCTTTGTAAAAGTGGGAGATACCGTTTCTAAAGGGCAAACTATTGGAATTATAGAAGCGATGAAGATTTTTAATGAGATTGAAGCCGAATTTGATTGTAAAATTCTAGAAATTTTAGTAGAGGATGGACAACCGGTAGAGTACGATATGCCCCTATTCTTAGTTGAGAGGCTTTAAATGATTGAGAGGATATTGATCGCTAATAGAGGAGAGATAGCTTTAAGAGCTATCCGTACCATCAAAGAGATGGGTAAAAAAGCGATTGCCGTCTACTCAAAAGCGGATAAAGATGCCCATTATCTCCAGTTAGCAGATGCCGCTATCTGTATTGGAGGGGAAAAAAGTAACGAGAGTTATCTAAACATTCCCGCTATCATTAGTGCCGCTGAAATTGCAGAAGCGGATGCGATTTTCCCTGGCTACGGTTTTTTAAGTGAAAACCAGCAGTTTGTAGAGATTTGTAATCTTCACGGGATAAAGTTTATTGGTCCCAGTTTAGAAGTTATGCAAATAATGAGCGATAAGTCCAAAGCTAAAGAGGTGATGAAAAAAGCTGGGGTACCGGTTATTCCCGGAAGTGAAGGTGCGGTAAAAAGTGTGGAAGAAGCTAGAAAAGTAGCAAAGGAGATCGGTTACCCGGTAATCTTAAAAGCCGCAAGTGGAGGTGGGGGAAAAGGGATGAGAGTGGTGGAGAATGAAAGCTATATAGAAAACGCTTTCTTAGCTGCAGAGAGCGAAGCGATTAGTTCCTTTGGAGATGGGACTATCTACATTGAGAAGTTTATAAAGAATCCCCGCCACATTGAGGTACAGCTCTTAGGAGATTCTTATGGAAATGTGATCCATTTAGGAGAAAGAGATTGCTCTCTACAAAGGCGTCATCAAAAAGTATTAGAGGAATCTCCCGCCACCTTTTTAGATGAAAAGGTTAGAAAAAAACTGCACCAGGTTGCCGTAAAAGCAGCTAAAGCTATCAAGTATGAGAGTGCCGGAACGATAGAGTTTTTAGTAGATGCGGATCAAAACTTTTACTTTATGGAGATGAATACCCGTTTACAGGTAGAACATCCCGTAAGTGAGATGGTAACTGGAATAGACATAGTAGAGCAGATGATAAGAATAGCGGAAGGGGAAAAGCTTTTTCCTCAACGAGAAGTTAAACTTAAAGGTCACGCTATAGAGTGTAGAATAAATGCAGAAGACCCCCAAAAGTTTATTCCTAGTCCAGGTAAAATAAAAAGCTGGATAGCTCCAGGGGGCAAAGATGTTAGAATAGATAGCCACGCCTACTGTAACTATATTGTGCCTCCCTATTACGATTCTATGATCGCTAAAGTAATAGTGTGGGGAGAAGATAGAGAAAGAGCGATAAAAAAGATGAAAAGGGCGCTAGAAGAGTTTGAAGTTAGAGGGATAAAAACCACTATTGAATTTCATAAAAAGATTATGGAAAACCCCGATTTCCTCTCAAACAACTTCGATACAAAATATATCGATGAACACTACTTAAAATAGGGGAGACTTTCTTCCCTAAAACTTCTTTTTTCTCCTCAAAATCTTTTATAATTAGTGAGAAAAAAGGGGTTTTATGAGGAAAGTCTACTACCTTCACGAAAATAATCCCAATGAGTTAATAATAAACGCTCTTAGAGAACGGTTTGGGCAAACTCCCATAAAAAAAGATTTTAAAAAACATTTTACCGATTTTGAACCTAGCTCTTTGATAGTAGTTGATGCTGGTGATGAGGTAATTGGGAACTGGTTGGTTAAGATGAGAAATAGTAAAGTTGAAATCCTATTTCTTCCCAATAGTAAAAACCCAAAGACTATAAAAACCTTTAACCTTCCATCCAACCCCTTAAAAGCGTTAGAATTAGTAGATATTGGATTCAAATCAGACCATATTTTAAGTGTAGAAGAGGAAGCGTTACTAGGAAAGTTAACTATAGGAGATGCGAGCTGGTTGGAAGGAGGCTCTAAAGTTGAACTCTCCTTAATTAAAAACCTCTCCTCTTTAAAGTTAACTCCTGTTACCATCTCTACCCAAAACTTTAAAACCCAAACTGCTATCTTAGTCCTAGAAGCTGGAGAAGAGGCTTTGATGCACCAAATTCATCCAGAGTTTTTTAATGACAACCCTAACTTTTGTGATCGAGTTACCTTAGTTGCATACGCTCCTCAAAGTTTAAGCGAACTTATAAAGCTTAAATTTACCTCTTTAAAAAAGGGACTTCCTAAGGGTATAGGAACTGTAAAGAGTAATTTCCTTTCTATAGAAAGTTCTACCCCTCTAACTCTCTCTTTTAACAACACCTACACCGTGAAGGAGAAAATCTTAATAAAACGTCTTAGTACTAGATACACTCTTATTACAGGTTGGAAGGAATGTCAAAAGGGAGAGTTAAAAGAGAGTGTAAGAGTAGAACATCTTCCAAAAGGGGAGTTGGTTGAATTTTTTTCTAAAAAAACCTTACCCCTTTTTCCAATAGCTTCTGAAGAGGCTTTTGCCGATCTTTTTTTAAAGATTAAACAAAACGCTAGTTTAAATGCTCCCTACCTTTTTCTTTTTATTGTAAGTGTTTTAATGGCTACAATCGGACTGTTTCAAGATTCAGCTCCTACAATCATTGGAGCGATGATTTTAGCTCCTTTAATGGGACCTGTGATCGCCTTTGCGATGGGAATTATTAGGTTTGATTTAAAAGTACTCTCCACCTCTTTAAAAACTCTTCTTTTTTCTATCTTTTTTGGGTTGGCACTCTCAGCATTTCTAGCATATCTTTTTCCTCTCTCAACTTTAACTTCTCAAATGGCTTTAAGAATTCATCCAACACTTTTAGATTTAGCGGTTGCTATTCTTTCCGGTTTGGCGGCAGCATATGGATATGTGGATAGCAAGGTAGGAGAATCACTAGCTGGAGTGGCAATAGCAGTAGCGTTAGTACCTCCATTGTGTGTAGCTGGAATCGGATTAGGGTGGGGAGAGTGGTTTGTGTTTAAAAATGCGTTTTTACTCTTCTTAGCAAACGTTATAGGAATCTTTTTTGCAGCAGGAGTAATGTTTTATATTTTAGGATTTGCTTCTACTAGATATGTCTCAGCAGCATTTTTTATAAAGATAATCCTACTTCTTTCTATCACTTTCCCTCTTTATATAGCTACAAAACACACCTTTTCTTCCCAACAACCTCCTCAAAAATTTTTAAGACTCCCCTAGAAGGAGTCTTAAATCTCTATCTCTTTTGCAAAGGTGTTAAAATATATATCTTTTAGTTTTTCTAAAGGCATCTTTATATCGCACAACTCAAAGCTGTTTCCTCCAACCGTTCCTAAAGGAATAGCTAAAATCCCTATCTCATTGGCAAACTCTTCTACTAAATGCATCTTTTTAGGATCAATTTCTACCAATGCCCTACTAAAACTCTCGCTAAAAATCTCTCTAGAATCCTCAAAACAGAAATTCCCTAAAAACCCTTTATCTCCAACTGCACACATTTTAGCTAAAGCGATAGCGATTCCTCCAACTCCTACATCTTTAGCCGCTTTAAAAAGTCCCTTTTTATTCCCTTCAATGATAAACTTCCAAAGTTTTAACTCCCTCTCATAGTCGATTTTTGGAAGTTCGCCTGCAACTTTACCAAACAGCTCTTTTAGATATAAACTGCCTCCAAACTCCTTAAAAGTCTCCCCAACTAAATAGATCACATCCTCCTCTTGGATTAAATGGGAGGGTAAAACCTTAGAAGCATCTTC
>JAADFB010000062.1 GCA_013153095.1 Campylobacterota bacterium
AAAGGTTAAAAAGCCCTTGTAAAGGGGAGTGAATATCGACACTTTCACTCCCAAATCTAACTAAAGCGCTTATTCCATCACTTAAAGAGTAGGCGATAGCTTGATAAGTTGCTATCTCTTCTATCGCATACGTTCTAGCATTTTTTGGATTAAAAGTTATCTTTTTCTCCTCTTTGTTGATAAGTTTTAAAGAGTCATCTAAAAAGAAGGAGCTTTTAACTTTGATATACTCCTCCATAGTTTTGTGATAATCTAGATGGTCTTGGGAGATGTTTGTTAAGACCTTTAAAGCAAACTCTAACCCTTCGATCCTTTTTTGAGCGATAGCGTGGGAACTAACCTCCATAACGAAATGGGAAACTCCCTCCTTTTTAGCCTGAAAGAGATGGTAAAGGGTTTTAAGAAGGGGAGGGGTGGTTAATCCTTTACCTTCAACTTTTCTATCTTGGATAAAAAAACCTCTAGTTCCTTGCAGAGCGGTTTTGTATCCTAAATCGTTTAAAAGGGAGTAGATGATAGCTGAGGTTGTAGTTTTTCCATTTGTTCCGGTAACTCCAACAACTTTTATAGTTTCTAAACCAAATTTTTTTATAAGCTGAGTTGGAGAGATGGTTGGAAGTTTATTTAAGTATTTTCTATTCTGAGTAGAAATTAGATAAATATCAGCTTTTTCTCGGTTATCGTCACTAACTTTCAAACCTTTAAACTCAAAAGTCATACTTTGCCCAACTTCTTAGCAAACTCCTGAACTTTTCTATCACTTGGATAGAGTCTAATGGCATCTTCTAAATAGCTATAAACCATATCATAAAAGCCGTTTTCTAATAAAAGCTCAATAAAGTCAAAAAAATCGCTCTTTTTGGTAATTACCACTTTTGTACTAAACATAATATCTTCAAACGCCCGTTTAAAACCTCCTCGACTTTCCATTACCAGCTTAAAGTCATTGTAACTTATCCCCTCATAAAAAAGGTTTGCAAAGTCGCTAAAGGCTTCCTCTATCTGTTCATAGGTTTTATCCAAATCTTTTACCATCTCTATCACCTTCTCTTCCGGATGAGGTTCGTTTTCCTCTTTTAAGATGATATAAAAATCAAATAGAGCACTAGCTTCCTCCTCATCCTCTTGAACTAGATCGCATAGAATCGTTCCTAACTGTGCTTCTTGATTGGTTGGATCATTTTGTAGAACTTTAATATATCTCTCTAATGCTTTTTTATACTCCTTTTTCATAAAAAGCTCACCAGCTTCTTTTAAAAGAAGTTTTTTATCCATTATCTTTTTTATCTCCTTCATATTGCGATGCGATCTCCTCCCATTGATCTTCATATCCAGGGGGAATATTGATAACTTCAATATCGGGATGGATATCCATTTTTAACTGTCTCTCTACCCCATACTTTAAAGTGTTTCCTGCGGCACTACATCCTACACACGCCCCTCCTAATTGAACATAAACTTTACCGTTTTTAACTCCTAAAAGTTTTATCTCTCCACCATCCAAAGCGAGCATCGGTTTTATCTTTTCGAGGGAGTTTTTAACTGCAGGGAGAAGATCTTCATCACTAAAAGGGAATCTCATCTAAGCTTCCTTTAAAATGTTTAAAAGGAATATAGTTAATTTATTATTAAAAGAAGATTAAGAAGACGATCTAGTTTGGGGGCTTCCGCCAGAAGCGGAAGGTTTAAACAAACTCAATAAAAGCCATAGGAGCGGCATCACCTCGTCTAGTTCTAGTTTTAATGATTCGAGTATATCCCCCATTTCTCTCTTTATATCTAGGAGCTATCTCATTTACCAGTTTTTTAGTAGCTTCTTTATCTTGAAGATAAGCAAAAACCTCTCGGTGAGCGTTAAAATCGCCTTTTCTAGCTTTAGTTATCAACTTTTCGATATAGCTGCGTAAGGTTTTTGCTTTTGCTAGAGTCGTTTCTATCCGCTCCTCTTTGATCAAAGCGATAGCTAAGTTCTTTAAAAGCGCTTTTCGATGGGAGCTTGTTCTACCAAGCTTCCTATATCCGTGTCTGTGTCTCATCTACTATCCTTTGAGAGTTTCAATCTTTTTTAAAATCTCCTCTTTTATTTGTGGAGTTAAATCGTTAGGATTGATAGGAAGTTCAGATAACTTCTCCTCGATCTCATCTAAAGATTTTTTACCCAAATTTTTGATACTTTTAAGCTCATTTTTATCTTTTAAAAGTAGCTCTCCCACATACTCTATTCCAGCTCTTTCTAAAGAGTTATAGCTTCTAGCGCTAAGTCCAAGTGAGTCGATCTTTTCAAAAAACACTTTTTCTAACTCACTTTCCCCTTTTCCATTACCGCTAGAGGATTCTTCATCCAACACTTCATAAAAGATAGCCATCTGGTTCTTCATAACCTCTAGTGCGGTTTGAAGAGCTTGAGTAGGTTCAACCTGTCCATCGGTTTGAATATCAAAAACTACCTTTTCATAGTGGGGATTATCTTCTACTAACATATTCTCTATCTCATAGACCGCTTTTTTAACCGGGGTGAAAAACGCATCTAAAGGGATAAACCCTTCTGGTAACTCTTCTCTAATCTCTTCACTAGGAACGTAGCCGATCCCTTTTTTTATCAGGATAGTTAAATTTAGGGTAGCATCTTCATTTAATGTAGCTAGAAAGTTGTTAGGGGTTACTACTTCTACCTGCTCATTTTCAAAATCTTTTCCATACAGCTCTTTAGGCCCTTTAAAAGAGTAGGTAAGCGTTGCACTCTCTTTATCATCTACCAACTTAAAGCGGATAGTTTTTAAGTTGATAATAAATTCCGCTACATCTTCTAGCATTCCCCTTACACTATCAAATTCGTGTTTAACCCCTTCAATTTTTATCCCTACGGGGGCATATCCAGCAGTACTACTTAAAAGGAGTCTTCTTAAAGGGTGAGCTATAGAGATGCCGTATCCGCTCTCAAACGGGTAGATGTGCAAACGCATATGGTTCTCTTTGACATTTTCGACCTCTAGTTTGTTTGGAACAGATGGAGATACCTTGATCTTTTTCATCGCCTACTCTCTTTCTCTATGCTCCTTACTTGGAGTAAAGCTCTACTATCAATCGCTCTTCAACGGGGATCTCTATCTCTTCACGCTCAGGAATTCGAGTAAAAATCCCAAATAGTTTTTCTTTATCCACATCAACCCAAGGAACTATTCCGGTTTGGTTGGTAAGCTCAATCGATCTTAAGATTTGAGGATTGTTTTTACTTTTCTCTCTTATTTCTATTTTCTGTCCCGGCTTAACTCTATAAGAGGGGATATTTACCCGTTTCCCATCTACTAAAACGTGTCCGTGATTAACTAGCTGTCTAGCAAATCTTCTAGTTGTAGCAAACCCCATCCTATAAACTACATTATCCAACCGCTGTTCTAAAAGTTTAATCAGGTTTTCCCCTGTATTTCCCTCCATTCGGTTAGCTTCTTTAAAAAGGTTTCTAAACTGCTTTTCTAAAACCCCATACATATACTTAGCTTTTTGCTTTTCTCTAAGCTGAAGTCCATATTCACTAATTTTACTTCTTCTTTGTCCATGCTGTCCGGGAGGGTAAGGTCTTCTCTCTAATGCGCTTTTACCTTTTAATCTTCGCTCTCCTTTTAAAGCTAAGCTAACCCCTAACCTTCTCTCAATTCTTTCAACGGGACCTCTATATCTAGCCATATTCCTCTCCTATACTCTTCTTCTTTTTGGAGGTCTACATCCATTATGAGGTAAAGGTGTAATATCTTTAAAAAAGATAACCCTAATCCCCTCAATCGCTCCAATACTTTTTACCGCTGTATCCCTTCCACTTCCTGGACCTTGAACCTTAACCCCAACCTCTTTAATTCCGTGTTCTTTAGCCTTAGTTAGTGCATCTTCTACCGCCTGTTGAGCCGCAAAAGGGGTAGATTTTTTACTTCCTTTAAATCCTAAGCTTCCTGCACTGCTCCAAGTGATAACGTTCCCCATCTCATCGGTTACAGTTACAACAGTGTTATTAAAGGTAGCGTTGATATAAACAACCCCTCTAGCGATATTTTTCTTAACTACCTTTTTTCTACTTCTTTTTTTCTTAGCCATTTAGCGAT
>JAADFB010000054.1 GCA_013153095.1 Campylobacterota bacterium
CGCTTCTAATTCTTAAACTAAAATGGCTTACTCCTCCATAAACCGCATCAGCTCCGTAAGCAAAAGCGATCTTTAATTTCTTTAAATTCCCCGCTGGGGATAAAAGTTCAACCTTTTTCACCTCTCCTCCACAAGCTTAATCAGTTCTCCGTACCCGGTCATCTTAGCGTAATCCAAAGCGGTTTTATCAAAACTATCTTTAACATAAGGGTCAACTTTACACTCTTTTAGCAGATATCTAGTTATAGGTTCATCTCCATACGCCATCGCTGCCATTAAAGGGGTAAAACCGGATTTTCTTTTGGTAGTGTTGGGATCGATTCCTTCTTGAACCAAAAATTTTACAATATCCAATCTACCTTTTTTAATCGCTTCATCAATCAACCCAACCCCCTCCTCATCAACCTCAAAAATATCCGCTCCATTTTGGACTAAGAGTATAAAAATCTCCAAATCAGCCCCGCTTTTTATGACAACTTGTAAGGGGGTTTCTCCATTTTCATTTTTAATATCTTTTAAAGATGAAATCTCCTCTAACGCTTTTTTTACTCCTACTTTACTATTGCGTTTAATCTCTTGGAAAAGGTTATCCATTTTCACCCTATCTGATATAATTAAATCAAATTATAGCAAAAGGAAAAGGATGAAAGTTGATTTGCATAACCATACCCCTTTATGTAAACACGCTACCGGAGAGATTAGGGATTATGTAAAAAGAGCGATTGAGGAGGGGATTGAGTTGTTTGGTTTTAGCGATCACGCTCCGATGGGATTTGATAAAAGGTACAGAATGGAGTTGTCCCAAACAAAAGAGTATGAGGAAAAGGTTAAAAAGGTAGCATTAGAGTTTAAAGACAAAATAGAGGTTAGAGTAGGGTATGAGGTAGATTTTCTTCCAAACTTTTTAGAAAAATCTATTTTAAGAGCGAATGTAGATTATCTAATAGGTTCAATCCACTTTATCCCTCAACCGATTGGATTGTGGGGGTTTGATAATCCTGAGTTTTTAACACATTGGAAAGAGGTGGATGTGGATGAGGTGTATAAAATCTATTTTTCGTTAGTGGAAGAGATGGCCAAAAGTAAGCTTTTTCAAATTGTAGGGCATTTAGATTTAATAAAAATTTTTGGCTTTCGCCCCAAAACACCAGTAAAAGATTTAGCCCTAAAAGCGTTAAAAGAGATCAAAAAAGCAGATATGGCAATTGAGATAAACAGTTCAGGACTTAGAAAAAAGGTTAAAGAACAGTACCCTTCAAAAGAGCTTCTGGAGCTAATTTATGAGATGCAAATTCCTATCACTTTTGGAAGCGATGCACATAAAGTAGAAGATGTGGGAAAAGGGCTAGAAGGGGTAAAAAAATTGGCCAAAGAGATAGGTTTTAGTGAAGTTGCAGTTTTTGAAAATAAAAAAATGGAACTGGTAAAATTTTAGAAAATGCTCAATTTTTAAGCAGTTTATCACTTGAAATAATACTACTTTTCTTTTATAATCATAACTGTTCCCAATCTTTTTAGAAAGGAGGGAACGATGGCTAGAACCTTCAATGCCCTTTTTTTCCTGTTGTTAACTCTACTTCACCTTTTCATATTCTTCTGAAGTGGAGTTCATAAACAACTTCCAAAGGGTAAATTTAACATCTCTTTCCCTAGCTGTATTGAGGGAAGGATGGATCTTAAGGTAGGAGACTTCCTATCTTTTCAAGCTAGCTTGAAATTTAATGGAGGAGAATAGGCGCGCTTCTCTCCTTCATCTTCCCATTTTCTCTATTGACTTTCCTCTCTAAAATTTTTTGAGTTAAATGTGTAAGTTTGACCCACTTTAAATCTTACAAGTAAAAGAGATATTATAAGAAAGTTGCCCAAAAACCTTTTTAAGTTATAATTTAGTCTGTTTAAAAACTTCCACCATAAGGAGAGCGTATGAGCGCGATTGAAGAGTTCTTTGAGCTTCTTGGCAGAGAGGAAATCGAGTTCGTAGATTTTCGGTTCACCGATGTTTTTGGACGCTGGCATCACCTAGCTTACAACGCTAAGGCGGTAACTAGAGATATGTTTGAAAAGGGAATCCCTTTTGATGGTAGCTCTATTAGAATGTGGAAAGATATCAGTGAATCGGATACGCTACTGATGCCTGATGCTTCTACGGTATTTGTTGACCCTTTTACAGCCGACCCAACCGCTGTAGTTATCTGCTCCGTACACGATGTTGATGGAACCCCTTACTATAAAGACCCTAGAACTATCGCTAAAAAAGCGTTAGAATACCTAGAAAAAGAGGGAATTGGGGATGCAGCCTACTTTGGTCCAGAAAATGAGTTTTTTATCTTTGACCATATCCACGTAGTTGATGAGCCTAACTCCCAATGTTATGAGATCGATTCTGAAGAAGGTGAATGGAACTGGAAAAAAGACCCTAGAGATGAGGGTGGATATAACATAGGACACCGACCAGCCTATAAAGAGGGATACTTCCCAGTACCTCCAGTTGATAGTCAGATGGATTTAAGGGCTGAGATGGTGAACACCCTTGAAGAGATTGGTATAGAAACCTTTGTTGTACACCACGAGGTAGGAACTGCTGGACAGGGTGAAATTGGGGTTAAGTTTGGAGATATTATCACCGCTGCGGACAATGTTCAAAAGTATAAATATGTGGTGAAAAATGTAGCTCATATCAACGGAAAAACCGCCACATTCATGCCTAAACCGCTCTATGGAGATAACGGTAACGGAATGCACGTTCACTGTTCTATTTGGAAAGATGGTAAAAACCTCTTCTTTAAAGCTGGAGAGTATGGAAACCTTAGCGATATAGCTAAATGGTTTATTGGAGGAATCATTAAACACGCAGGAGCGGTAGCAGCTTTCACCAATCCTTCCACAAACTCCTATAAGCGACTAATGCCTGGCTTTGAAGCTCCTTCTGTACTAGCTTATAGTGCTAGAAATAGAAGCGCTTGCTTTAGAATCCCTTACGGAGCGGGTGAGAAGAGTGTAAGAGTTGAGTTTAGAAGTCCAGATAGCTCTAGCTGTCCTTACTTAGCGTTTACCGCGATCCTTATGGCTGGAATTGATGGGATCAAAAACAAAATCGATCCAGGCGAGCCTAGAGATGAAGACCTTTTTCAATACACTCTAGAGGAGTTAAGAGATCAAGGTATAAAAACTATGCCCGCAACCTTAAGAGAAGCGTTAGAGGAGCTTAAAAAAGATCACGAGTTCCTAACTGCTGGTGGAGTTATGAGTAAAGATTTTATTAAAGAATATATCGATTGGAAGTACGCGGTAGAGGTTAACCCTGTAGAAGGAAGACCTCATCCGTATGAGTTTAAACTCTACTACAGCTGTTAAGCTAAGGGGCTCTCGCCCCTCTCTCCCAAAATCTACATTCTAAGAAGAGTCAAATGGATTACAAAAAACTTTTAAACGAGATTTACAAAGAGATTAAACCCTATCTTGGAAAAGGGAAAGTTGCCAACTATATCCCTGAACTTGCAAAAGTAAACCCCAAGCAGTTTGGAATGAGTTTAGTTACTTTGGATGGAGAGGTGTTTAGTGTAGGAGAAGCTCAAAAACGGTTCTCCATTCAAAGTATCTCTAAAGTGTTCACTTTTACAATGGCGTTAAAAATATACTCCAAAGAGCTATACAAAAGGGTTGGGGTTGAGCCTAGCGGAACTCCTTTTAACTCCTTGGTACAGCTAGAGTATGAAAATGGAAAACCTAGAAACCCTTTTATCAACGCCGGTGCGATAGTTATAACCGATTCTTTAATCACCCATTACAAAGATGAGTTTATCACTTTGGAAAATATTTTAGGTTTTATCCGGCAAATTAGTAAAAAAGAGGATATCAATATTAACCCTCAAGTTGCTAAATCGGAGATGGAGC
>JAADFB010000069.1 GCA_013153095.1 Campylobacterota bacterium
CTGGAGTTAAAAAGAACTTGCGTTTTTTGAGGGTCTAAAATCTTAAAAACCTGCTCTTGATAACTTTTGGCGTTTTCTAAGACCTCCTCTTTGCTTAACTTTTTTCTAGTTTCACTTTTTCCAGTTGGGTCCCCAATCATTGCGGTAAAATCCCCAATGATAAACTGCACTATCCCCCCATACTTTTGAAAAGTGGCCAGTTTTTGTAAAAGAACGGTATGCCCTAGATGCAAATCGGGAGCGGTTGGGTCAAACCCCGCTTTTACATAGTAGGACTCCCCGGTTTGAAAATATCTTTTTAAAAGAGCTTCAATCTTTTCTAAATCGATTATCTCTACCGCTCCCCGCTGAATCTCCGCCAAAGCTTCCTTAATCAACTCTCTCCTCCTATTTGGTGTAAGCATCTTCGGTGTTAAAAAATTCTATCACTTTAACCTTTTGGGAGATCTTTTTCCTAAGTTTCTCCATATCTCCCTTTGCCTCTATCACCATTTCACATAGGTTTGTTTGTTCCTTATTGGTTCCTAGTTCAATACTTACTAAATTAACTCCTTGTTTAGAAAGATAGGAGAGAAATTGCGCTAACGCTCCTTTTTGATCTGGAAGAAGGGCTAAAAGTTTGTAACGAGGTACCTTATCCTTCTTCCATTCAATAAAAAGCATCTCTTTACCCTCTTCAATTAGCTGTTGTGCAACTTGACACATCTTATGATGAACTATCGCTTTATTTCCCTCTTTAAACGCAACTATCTCATCCCCTCTTTTTGGATGGCAGCAGTAACTAAACTCTACACTACTTACTGGATGGCTGGTATAGATAAGGAATTTTTCTACCTCTTTAGGTTCAAGTTTGATCTTTTTCTTTTTAGGAGTTAAAATAGAGAGCATACCTTTACGGTATTCGCTGAGGTAGCGGTTTTTTATCTCTTTGAGGTAATTTAGTTCCGTTGCTATTCTATGGAGATTGGGTTCAAGGTTGTGTTTTTTTATCCACTCTAAAACCTTTTTAGGCTCCGTTCTTAATTCTGTGGCTAAAATATTTATAGCCGTTTTGGAGTTGATCTCTTTATACTTTTGGCGACATAAGAGTCGCATCTGCTCTTTTGCTTTGGAAGTTTTTACCGCATCGATCCAGCTACATCTTAAGATAGGTTCTTGAGCAGTTTCTATTCTAACAATATCCCCATTTTTCAACTCACTCAACAAAGTGGCTTTTTGTTTGTTAATGTACGCCCCCGTTGCCCTTTTCCCTATGTCACTATGGATAGCGTACGCAAAATCTAGAGCTACCGCTCCTCTAGGAAGTGTAAAAACATCACCTTTAGGACTAAACACGTTTATATCTTCACTGTAGAGATCATTTCTTGCTAGCTCAAAAAACTCTTCGATGTTGTCGTTTTGGTACTGGAGATTTTCTAGCCATTTAAGATTTATCCCCATATCCCCCATCTTGTACTTCCAGTGAGCGGCTACTCCATACTCTGCAGTTTTATGCATCTCAAAAGTTCTAATTTGAACTTCAAAAATTGAGGTTTTATCAAAAACAGTTGTATGGATCGTTTGATAACCGTTCTCTTTGGGAACTGCGATATAATCTTTAAATCGCATAATTAAAGGCTTAAAATTGGTGTGAACAACTCCTAACACTTTGTAGCAATCCAACTTTTCGGGAACTAAAATTCTAATAGCTAAAAGGTCTAACACCTCTTCAATGCTTATCCCTTTACGCTGCATTTTAAGGTAGATAGAATAGTAATGTTTTATTCTTCCAATAATTTGGAAATCTCCCGGTTTAAACCCGTTTTTAACCAGAAGTTTACTTACCGTATCGATAAAGGAGTTGAGCTTCATTTGGAACTCAACTTTATGGGCTTTAATAAACTCATCTATCTTTTTATACTCTTGAGGAAAGATATAGTAAAAACTTAAATCTTCCAACACATTTTTTACGGAAGCTATCCCTAACCGGTGTGCAATAGGAGCGTAAACTACTAAGGTCTCCTCAGCTATCCTTTTTTGTTTTTTTTGGGGGAGGGCATCGAGGGTTAACATATTGTGGAGTCTATCGCATAGTTTTACTATTAACACTCGAACATCCTTGATAGAGGCGAGCAGCATTTTTCGAAATGAAAGAGCTGAAGTTATAAGTTTTTCGTTGGAATGGGAAGGTATCAACTCCTCACTTCGAATCTCCACGATTTTAGTAAGTCCCTCTACTAAGTGAGCTACCGTTTCACCAAACCGCTCTTTGATATCTTCTAAGGTGTAGGGAGTATCCTCTACTACATCGTGTAAAAGTGCGCTAACAACCATTGTATCATCTTTGGTAACATATCCTGTTAGCGCTGCAACCAAAATAGGATGGATCACATAGGGTTCTCCACTTTTTCTAAATTGACCTTCGTGGGCTTTTTTTGCAAACTCCAACGCTTCTTGAATTTTTGGAGATTTGGAGGCGATCTCAAAAAGAAGCTTTTCCGCTTCCTCTAGCTCCCTAATAGAGCGAACTTTTTGGATAAAATCTTGGATCAATCTCTGCTAACCTCGATTTTGATTTTTCCTTCCGCAATTTCCATAAGAGCAATATCGGTATATTTGTACTTTTTTATATCCACATCTAGCAGAGGTTCACTCCCATTTGCTAACTCATTGGCTCGTTTTGCAACAGCATTTGAGAGAAGATAGCGGTCATACCCTACTTTTTCTAACGCTTTAGCTGTAATTTTCTCAAGTCTCATTCTCACTCCTTGTATCGCTTACTATTGAGCATTTTGAGTAGTTATTATTAACGATAATATCGTAAAGGTTACCTTTTTCAAACATATTACACACAATGATAGGAAGCTGATTATCTTTTGCTAAAGCGATAGCAGTATCATCCATCACTTTGATATTATCTTGTAACGCTTCATCATAGGTAAGATGTGGTAATTTCTTTGCGGTTGGATATTTATGGGGATCTTTATCGTAAACTCCATCCACTTTTGTAGCTTTGATGATCATCTCCGCTCCGATCTCTACCGCTCTTAAAGTTGCGGCGGTATCGGTTGTAAAGAAAGGGTTTCCTGTTCCCGCTGCAAAAATTACTACCCTCCCCTTTTCTAAATGTCTAATCGCTCGCCTCATAATAAAAGGTTCACAGATTTCAGCCATCTTTATAGCGCTTTGAACTCTAGCTTTTAACCCAAAATGCTCTAAAGCTTCCTGTAAAGCTATTGCATTAATTACTGTGGCTAGCATTCCCATATAATCCCCGCTAGAGCGTCTAATTATCCCCTCTTTGGAGGCGTTTACACCTCTAATTATATTTCCTCCGCCTACAACTAGCCCTACCTCAACTCCAGCCTCTACTAAAGGTTTTATTTCTGAAGCGATAAATTTTAGGATTTTGCTATCTATACCGTGTCCATCTTCGTTAGCAAGAGCCTCCCCGGAGAATTTGATGAGTACCCTTTTTGCCATAGTGATCCTCTTTAGTAGAAAGTTTGCCAATTCTATCTAAAAGATTATTTAACTCTGATTAAATCTAGAGGATTAATATGGGCGTTGTTTTTAGTAACTTCAAAGATTAGCTTATTATTTACCCTTCCAATAATATAGCCTTTTTTTATTTTTCTACCCTTTTTAACATAGGGGGCTAGCTTATCCAAATAGGCGTAAATGGTATATAAACCGCCAGAATGTTTTACAATCACCACATTTTTTAGATGGGGTGTCCATTTGGCTAAAACTATTCTACCATTTAGTACATTTCTAACTTTTGCGTTTGGACGAAGCGGTTTTAATTCTATATTCTCATTGGGGATTTTAATATTGTAGATAGGGTCTTTATAGGTTCCATACTTTTTAACTATCACAAACTTCTCCAGGGGCGGAATCGT
>JAADFB010000082.1 GCA_013153095.1 Campylobacterota bacterium
TGAGAGAGAAGGAGATAGAGTTAAAAGTTAAAGGTGAGTTTCCAAAAATCGATTTTGTAGATAAGTTCCCTAGATATTTACAGCACATAATTCCAGCTGATAACACTAGAATTTTAGATACCGCTAAAGTTAGAATGGGGGCTCAAATTGCTCAAGGTACAACGGTGATGCCGGGAGCTAGTTATATCAACTTTAATGCTGGAACTACCGGTAAAGCGATGGTTGAAGGGAGAATTAGCTCTAGTGCAGTGGTTGGAGAGGGAAGCGATATAGGTGGCGGAGCTAGTATTTTAGGCGTATTAAGTGGAACTAGCGGAAATCCTATAACCATTGGAAAAGAGTGTTTACTAGGAGCAAACAGTGTTACAGGAATCCCGTTAGGGGATGGGTGTATAGTGGATGCTGGAATTGCGGTTCTGGAAGGGACTAAGTTTTTTATTAAACGGGAAGATTTTGAACAGATCAAAGAGGTAAACCCCTCTTGGGAAATGGAGTATAAAGAGATTTTTAAAGGGGTTGAATTGGCAGGACTTAAGGGATTGCATTTTAGACAAGACTCTACTACTGGACAGATGAAAGTTTTTAGAAGCTGTAAGAAGGTTTCTTTAAACGAAGAGTTACATTAAAAACTCCCTTTTTTTGGGGAGGGTTGAGAAAAGATAAAGAATTTTCAGTATTACTAAGCTATTCTCCAAGTTCGATAATCCTATCACTACACCATCTAGCCAAGTCTAAATCGTGGGTAATTAGTAAAATTCCTACCCTATCTAGATATTTTAAAAGCAGTTTCATAACTTTAAGTTGGGTTAGGTTATCTAGTGCGCTGGTGGGTTCATCGGCTAAAAGAAGTTTAGGTTCCATTGAGATCGCTCTAAGGATAGAACATCGTTGAAGTTGTCCACCTGAGAGCTGATGAGGTAATTTATTGAGCAAAGAGGGATCAATATCTAAAGCCGTTGGGTCAACTTCGCTTACTTTTACCTCATCTATTTGATTTTTTATAGTGTAGCTTGGATGAAAGGAGGTGTAAGGGTCTTGAAAAACGCTAGAAAACCGTTCTACCTCTATCTTTCCGCTCCAAGGTTTTAAAAAACCCCCAATAAGTTCAAAAAGTGTACTTTTCCCAACTCCACTAGGTCCTACAATTGAAACTACCTCTCCTAAGTTTACCTCTAGGGAAAAGTTTTTAAAAATCACCTTCTCTTTAGAGTATCCAAAGGAGAGATTTTCTATCTTTAAAACCCGCATCCTTAACCTTTTATTTTTGAGTATTATAATACCAGAAAGGAGAGAAGATGATAATCGAGAATAGAAGCGATCTTGAATTACCCCTTAAACTCCTTGAAAAGATCGCTAAAGAACTAAATGCAAAGGAGTTAGAACTTATAATTTTAAGTGATGAAGAGATCCAAGAGTTAAACCATAAATTTAGAGGTATCAACAAGCCCACCGATGTGTTAAGTTTTCCTTTGCAACAGGTAGCGGGAGCGATGTTAGGGAGTGTAGTTATTTCTGCCGATAATGTAAAAAGGGTTGCAAAGGAGTTAGGACACTCTCCTCAAGAAGAGGTGGCATTACTGTTTATCCACGGAGTTTTACATCTGTTGGGGTTTGATCATGAAAAAGATGAAGGGGAGATGAGAAAAAAAGAGGAGGAGCTAATAAAAAAGTTTAACTTGCCTAAAAGTTTAATTGTAAGGAATAACTAGGATGGAGTATTTAATTTTTTTTCTCTCTATGGCAGCGTTGATTAAAGGAGCAGACTTTATCATTCAAGAATCGGAAAAGATAGCTTTACACTATGGAATAAGTGAGTTTGTAGTTGGAGCAACGATTATAGCATTGGGAACAAGTTTACCCGAGATGGCGGCAAGTATAGCCGCAAGTATAGATCACAAAAGCGATCTTGCAGTTTCAAACATTATTGGAAGTGTTATTTTAAACATCACGTTAGTACTAGGAGTTGTGTTTTTAATTGCTAAAGAGATGCATCCCAAAAGGGATATTTTTAATAAAGATAGTGCTTGGTCACTCTTTCCTATCTTTGTGTTTTTACTGGTTTCTTATGATGGAGTTATTACTAGAAGTGAGGGAGTTGCGTTTTTAGTGTTAATGGGAGGGTATCTACTCTTTCTTTCTAAAGAGCCAACTTTGTTAGTAGAAGAGGTTGATAAGGAGTTGGTTAAAGAATTTGATTGGAAGAAAACCTCCCTTTTTTTGATAATAGGGTTTTTGATGGTGGTTTATGGAGCAGATTTTGCTATTGAAAGTGCCAGCGAGATCGCTAGAGATTTAGGTGTAAGTGAATGGGTGATAGGGCTGTTTTTAGTTGCGTTTGGAACAAGTCTACCAGAACTGGTAGTAAGTATAGTTTCTGCGATAAACAATAAAGTGGATATGAGTATTGGTAATATTATTGGGTCAAATGTAGCCAATTTTAGCGTAGTTTTAGGTTCAGCGGCGGTTGTAAACCCTTTAAAGGTTGATCTAATAACTTACGGTTTTGATATAGCTACCGCTTTTATAGCTTCTATGATGCTGGTTTTTATTACCGCTAATAAACTTTACAACCGCTCCGCTGGAATAGCGTTGATGGTAGTTTTAGCTATTTTTTCTCTAAATCATATCCCTTAAAATAACCTAGTTCTATCATCTTGTTATAGATTTGGGAGACGATGGGGCCTGCAGCACTCCCTCCGTGTCCCCCGTGTTCTACCACCACAGTTACAATATATTTAGGGTTTTCAAAGGGCGCGTATGTTGTAAGCCACGCGTGCGATCTAGAGTAATACTCTAACTCCTCCTCTTTCATTCTTCTTTTTTCATCTTGAGGAATACTTACAATTTGGGCAGTTCCAGTTTTCCCGGCAATAGTGATAGGGGTTTTAATATGTCTTGACGCTGTTCCTTTAGGATGGTTACACACCTCATACATCCCCCATCTAATGGTAGGAAGCATCTTTTTTTGAAGCGGAGTTAACACATCAAAATATTTTTCTTTGTAGTCGTGATCTATAAAACTTTTTGCAAAGTGGGGTACGGGAAGCTTTCCAGTTGCTAAAAGAGCGGTATATCTTGCCATCTGCATAGGGGTCACCAGATCATAACCTTGCCCAATGGAAGAAACTACAGTTTCTCCTTTATACCACGGGATATGGTATTTTCTCATTTTCCATTCTTTATCTGGAATAACTCCTATAAATTCGTTTGGAAGGTCGACTCCTGTCTTTTTTCCAAACCCTTGTCGTCTTAGATCGTGGGCGATTTTGTCAATTCCTATTCTTAAACTTCCTTCATAAAAATAAACGTCACAACTTTCTCTGATTGCTTTGGTTAGTTTTACCTCTCCGTGTCCTCTTAACTTCCAGCATCTAAACTTCCTCTTCCCTAGTTCTATCGCACCGTTGCAGTAGAAAGAGGTGTGAGGGGTTATCTTTTCGCTATCTAAAAAGGAGAGAGCAACCCCCATCTTTATAGTTGAACCTGGAGGATAGAGTCCGTTAACAAGTTTATTGGTAAAGGGGTGATCCAAACTTGTAATCAATTCTCTCCACTTTTTACGACTAATCCCATTTACAAACATATTAAGATCATATTCTGGAAAACTTCCTGCGGCTAAAATCTCTCCATTGGTTTTCATTACAATCACCACTCCAGCTTTATCTTTAAAAATTTCTTGAATATATTGCTGAAGTCTCATATCTAGCGAAAGATATAGATGGCGGTTTTGGATAGGGTCTTTTTGTTCTAAAACTTCCAACTCTTCATTGAAAGCTGTAACTTTTATCTTTTTATATCCTAATTCTCCCTCTAAGTAGGAATTGTAATATTTCTCTAGTCCACTTTTTCCCATCACTCCAGTTATTTTAGCGATAGGGTCTATCTTTGCCTCTCTTACATTAGTTCTAGCTACATATCCTATTACGTGGGAGGCTACATCTTTAAAAGGATAGTACCGTTTAAAAGCTGGTTCTATCTTAATCTCTGGAATAAAGGAAAATTCAGTAAAAAAAGGTAAAACCCGTTCATACTCTAAAAATTGTACTATCTCGATATAGTCATGGTTATAAGGGGAATCTTTAGCCAAATATCTTTTTTTCAATTTAGTTGCGTTAAGTTCTCCAAAATGTTTAACTATCTGCTCTATAACTTTATCGATCCTTTTACCCTTGCGAAGGTGGGGGGCGATCTTAATTTTAAAACCGATATTGTTTACAGCTAACGGGATGCCGTTCCTATCAAAAATTTCTCCTCTAATAGGAACGATCCACTCCTTTTTTATCATATTTTGTTTTGCAAGGGCTTCATAATAGCGGTTGGATTTTATGGAGATGAAATAGACTCTACTTAAGAGTAAAATCCATACTAAAAAGAAGAATACAAAAAGAAACTTAATTCTCATAATCGATAATTTTTCTCATAGAGCGTTACAAAAATCCAATCTAACACGATATACACTCCTATCATTCTCCAAGGAATATGGATATCGTAATAAAAAAAATTTTTAAAGATAAAAAGTACTGCTACCAATAGTGAATACGCGATAACTATACCTAAAAACTTTAAACACTCCCTACAATAGACTATAGCTTGGAGCTTTTTTAAGAACCAAAGAGAGGTAAAAAGAACTAAAAACATAGAAAAAGAGGGAAGTGAATGGTCAACTTCAAAAAGATAGAGGTAGATAAACCAAGCTACCATCTCTACTAGTGGGGCGTTACAAAAAGTTATCCAAACTACCGCCCCAAAAAGTGGAGGAAGGAAAAAGTAAAAAGTGGTAAAAGGTTCATAGAGAAAAAAAAGAAGAAGAAAAAATAGAACCTTTCTAGCACTTAATAGAGTACTTTTTTTACCTCTGTCATCCTCAAACGGTTCTCTTAAGTAATCTCTTTCATCAAAGCCACTTCGTTGCATACTGGAAAATGAAGACATTTTATACAATCTTGCCAAATTTTATGTTCAGGTATCTGCTCTTTAGGTATCTCATAAAATCCCAACTTTTCAAAAAATTCTTTAGAATAAGTTAGCGCTAGCACCTCTTTTAATCCCAACTCTTTAGCCTCTTTTAATGCTTCTTCAACTAAACGCTTTCCAACTCCTTTACCTCTAGAGCTGGGTGTAACGACTAAGCTACGAATCTCTCCTAAGTTGATACTATGGATATGGAGTGCTACATAGCCAACAATATTATTATCGGCTTTTGCTAGAATATAGGAGCGAATATTGGTAGCGATTTCGTCATTACTTCGAGGGAGAATTATACCATTTCTAACATAAGGTTGAATAATAGATTGCATCTGGGGAATATCTGTAAGTTTAGGCTTGGTGTAAGCTATCATCTTTAAAAAGATGCTCCAAAATTTTCTTTTTTAACTCCTCTATCCCCCTTTTATTTAGAGCAGAAACCAATAAAGCGTTGGGATTTTCTTTCTTTATTTTAGCTTTTTCCTTTTGTTTAAGTTTGTCTGCTTTGGTATAAACTGTTAAAATTGTTTGATCTGGTCGTTTAATCGCTTCTAAAAATTTTTGAGTTTCTTTATCGATCTCTAAAAATGGGTGTCTGGCGTCGATTAAATGAATAAAAACTCCTATCGCCTCTCTACTTTGGAGAAACTGGGTTAGATTTTTCTCCCACTCCTTTTTTAAACTTTTAGAGGTTTTAGCATATCCGTAACCGGGAAGGTCTACAAATCTTACGGGGTACTTCTTTTCCCCGGCTTTATAAACTACATCAAAGAAGTTGATCAACTTAGTTTTTCCGGGGGTAGAGGAACTTTTGGCTAAATTTTTTCTTCCTACCAATGCGTTTAAAAGAGAGCTTTTACCTACATTACTCCTTCCAATAAAAGCTACTTCTCTAACACTTGGAGGGGGAGCTTCTTTTATGGATGGGGCTGAGGTTAAAAAAGTGGCTGAAGTAGGTGTGATCATTTCTCATCTATTGTGAAAATCATTTTTACCGGTTTTTTATCTCCCCCTTCAACTACCAATCTAGAACTTCGTAAATTGATATAGATATTTTGGGCAAAAATCTTTTTCTTATCTGGGATTTGAGTAATATGTACATCCCCTTTTAGATAGTACTCTTTCTTTAGAGGATAATAGATTACTCTTTTTGCCCTTCCTTCATAAACTTTTCCATTTTCATCTTTAATTTTAAACCTAACTCCTCCTACCGCTTCTACTTTAATAGGCTTTTTACGCTTGTTAAAATAGATGTACACTCTAGAGGCTTTGATCGTATCTTTGGAAGTTTTTAATACAACGTTTCCAATAAATTGAGAAATCAACTCTTTTTGAGAAGCTATAAATTTATCCGCATTGATCTCAATATTTTCCGCCCAGCTTGTTAGTAATAGCAAACCGATTAAAATTAACTTTTTCATTTTAAATTTATCCTTGCTCTTATATCGCTTGCTAAAAGCTTTTTGGTCTTAAAATTGTAAGTAAGTTTTCTTCCACTAACTTGAATATCTTTATCAAACGAGACAAGACTAAAGATCGTATTTGATTCTATTATACCAAGTTTTATATGATAGTCAACCTTAGCTGAGTTTAACTGAAAATCTTTAGTTCTAGCCTTCACTTCTCCAATTAGCTCTACGATCTCACTTCCATCGGTTTTATAAACTCCCACATCGGAAGTTAAAATCTTTTCATCTCCGTTTCCATCCTTTTTTGTGATGTAAACCTTTTTGATTCTAAGTCGCTCCTCATTTTTAGTAGCCTCATCCCCTTTGATCATTATCTCAATTCCCTTAGGAGTTAAGGAGTAGAAGATAAAGGTAGTAAATCTAATTTGGGCGGTTTTTCCTAAGTTGGGTTCTATCTCATACGGTTCAAACCAACTAACCCAACCGATAAAAAAAAGGATCAATACCAAAAAAAAATATTTAAAATGCATCAGTTAATCCAAAAATTACAATACTCTTCAAAAAGACCTTCACGCTTTAGAAGAATCTCTATCATCTCTCTAATTGCTCCATTTCCTCCCTCTTTTCCTAGCACTATATCCACAATCTCTTTTATTTGAGGTACTGCATTGCTAGGAGCAAAGGAAAGTCCCACCTTTTTTAAAAGGCGGTAATCGTTTAAATCATCCCCAATTGCGGCAACTTCACTTAAAGGAATTCCAAGTTCTTCACACAATCCTAACAGGGTTTGCTCTTTTCTCCACACCTCTTGATAAAGATGTTTTATCCCCAACTCTTTTGCTCTTAATTCCACCACTTTAGATTTTCTTCCAGAGATGATAGCGCAACTTTTTCCCATTCTTTGCCACTGTACGATTGCAAATCCATCTTTTACATCAAAACTTTTTATCTCACTACAGTTAGAAGTGTAGGTTATCTTACCATCGCTTAAACATCCATCCACATCTAAAACCAACAGTTTCATAAGACCCCTTTTGTGCTTGGAATCAGCGCTCTTTCATCTTTGGCTAACGCTCTTTTTAAAGCAACCGCTAACGCTTTAAAAGAAGCTTCTGCAATGTGATGGCGGTTCTTACCTCTAATTTGGGTTAGGTGGCAGCTAATTCTTGCATTAAACACAAACGCCCTAAAAAACTCCTCTACCAGCTCAGCGTCAAACTCTCCAATTTTTCCATCCAACTCAACCTCATAAACTAAAAAGGGGCGATTGGATAGATCCACTACACACTCAACTAACGCTTCATCCATTACTATTTTTGCCTCTCCAAACCGCTCCCGCTGTTTTAGTGGAAATACAGATTTAAAGAAAGCTTCCCCCAATACTATCCCCGCATCCTCTACACTATGGTGGAAATCTACCTCTAAATCCCCTTGTAAGGATAAAACTAAATCCCAACGCGCGTGTTTTGTTAAGGAGGTTAACATATGATCAAAAAAACCTATACCGGTGTTGATTTGACTTTTCCCGCACCCATCAACCTCTAAAGCTAACTCTATATTGGTCTCTTTTGTTTTTCTTGAAACTTTAATCACTTATATTCCTTACTACAAACGCTCCAGGAAATCTTTCTAACGCTAGAAAATCTTTAGCTTCCTGTTCACTTTGAAACCCAACTAACCATACCCTATAAAACCGTTTGCCTTTGGCTTCCACCGTTTTTATAGTTGTTTTATATCTTCCATTAACTAAAGTGTTTTTCTTCTTAACCTGCAACGCCCGCTCATAACTGTTAAAAGAACCTATTTGAATCGCAAAACTACTTAAAATTACCTTTTTATCCTTACGATTGTTGGCTATTAGTTTTTGAATGGTTTTATCAAAACCTAACACCTCCAACTCAACTGGAGCGGTTCCCATCTCTACCATTCCGATTCTTTTAGCAGCGGCGTAAGAGAGATCGATAATCCTATTTTTTACAAAGGGACCTCTATCGTTAACTCTAACAACTACACTTTTTAGGTTTCTAAGGTTGGTTACCTTTACAATTGTATTCATTGGGAGAGTTTTGTGTGCAGCAGTTAGATCGTACATATTGTAAACTTCGCCACTACTAGTTAACTTTCCGTGAAACCCTTTTCCATACCAACTAGCAGTTCCTCGATATCTACTTCCAACTTCTACAATGGTAGGATAGTAGGTTACTCCCTTAATAGTATAAGGTTTTAAAGTGGCTTTATGGATCGCTTCCGCTTTATTTAACAGAGGTCTTTTAGAAGGTTTTGAAACCGGTTGTTTAGAGCTACATCCAACCAGAAAAAAAAATAAGGAAAGGGGGAGAACCGCCCTAATAGAGGATAACAAGGCGCTCTCCTACTTTAAGAAAGTTGCTCCTTTTCCCATTCCACGCTTTAATTTTCCTAGGGTCTGTTCTAAATTTTTTAGCTATCTTAAAAAGAGTATCTCCCTTTTTAACTTTGTAGATCCTCTTTCTTTTTTTAGAACGGTGATATTTTTTAGAGACTGGAATTTTTATCTTTTGTCCACTTCTTAAGAAGTTGCTTTTTAAAGAGTTGATTTTCTTAAGTTGAGAAATTTTTACCCCATACCGTCTAGCTATACGATAAAGTGTATCTCCCCGTTTAACTTTATATGTTATAAATCGTGTGCGAGCTTTTCTTTTCTTTTTAGAGAGTTTTTTGGCAAGGAGACGTTTAACTGATTGGAGCGGGGAGGGGGTATAGTTTTCTACAAATTCACCATATTTAAGTTTAGGAATGTAGATAGGATACTCTTTTACATTGGGTGGAGTAATTCCTAGTTTAAGATGAGGATTTAAGCGGTGTAAAAATCTGCTATTCATCTTGATGGTTCTAGCAACATAATCTAAATCCTCAGGACCTCTGACATTTACGGGAACAATCTCATACTCTTCACTTCTAGTAAAAATATAAGCTAACTCACTTCCTAGATGGTATCTCTCATCACTAGACATCAAAGCTAACATAACAATCTTTGCAAGATATTCTCTACTCTCTCTAGGAAGATATTTTTTCCTAGGATCGCTTAGAACCATCACGTCATCAGTTCCAGCCTTTCTAATGGCTTTTAAAACCGTTCCCTCTCCTGCATTATAAGCGAAAGCGGCTAGATACCATTTTCCAAACATCCTATAAAGAGTAGTTAAGTATCTTGCTGCAGCGTAGGTAGATTTGTAGGGGTCTTTTCTCTCATCCACATAACTATCGACCCTCAATCCATACTTTCTAGCAGTCCATTTCATAAACTGCCAGATTCCCACAGCTTGCTTATGCGATTTTGCGTGGGAGATAAAATTGGACTCTGCCATAGCTAAGAAAAGGAATACATCGGGAATATCATAATCGTTGAGAATCCTAACCAAATCGGGAATAAAGTAGGTTTCCACCCGATCAAGGTTAAAAAAGTTTAACCTTTTGTACTTTTCATACCTTTTCTTAACCCTTAAGAACGGTTTAGAGTAGAAATACTCCCGAGGAATATCCATACTTTTTAGTACGTGTTCCTCGATCTGATAGCTGTTCTCCAAAGCTACCTTACCAAAAAGCAGTGTAAGGTTTAGCAAAACAGCCACTAATACTACGCGTACCATTTTACTCTCCTTTTTAGCCAAGATCAAAAAGCTCCTTGGCGTTTTGGGTTGTTAGATCACACAACTGGTCATATTCGATATTTAAAAGCTCACTCAACTTTTTAGCTATAAAGGTTGTGTAAGCTGGTTCATTCCTTTTACCGCGATACGGTTCTGGAGTTAAATAGGGAGCATCGGTTTCTAAAACGATTCTATTTAGAGGAATTTTAGGAATTACATTTATTAACTTCTTAGCGTTCTTGAAAGTTACAACTCCTCCAATTCCATAGTAAAACCGATCCTTTAACTCCAAAAGCCCCTCATTTGCATTAAAGCAGTGCAACACACCCCCTTTTAAAACGGGATAGGTGTTTAAAATCTCTTTAGCATCCTTGCTAGCTTCTCTAATATGGACAATTAGAGGTTTATTTAATTTATTGGCCAGATCGATTTGATCGATAAATACCTTTTTTTGTTGCTCTTTAACTTTTTCTTTCTCCTTAGAATCTTTAGGGAGTCGATAGTAATCCAACCCACACTCCCCAACAGCGATACATTTTGGATCTTGAGCAAACTCTTCCAAAAGTTGTCGATCATAAGAATCGATATCGTAGGGATGAACTCCTACTGCAAAGAAAACTTCTTCATAAGAGTTTGCTATCTCTTTAGCTCTAGGAAGGTCTTTAGGATCGGCACCTGGAATTATCATCCGTTTAACTCCAGCTTCCAGCGCCCGCTCAATAACCTCTTCTAAATCTTCTATAAATTTTTTATGATCTAAGTGGGTGTGAGTATCTACTATCAACTCGCCTCCTTTAACAACTGCTTAGCGTAAAGGATCGCCTCTTGACTAACTCTTTCCCCGCTGATAATACGGGCTATCTCGGCGATCCTTTCGTTGTAATTTAACTCTTTAGCTATACTTAGATTGTTCTCTTTTGTTATTAAAAAGTGTTGGTTGGCTAAACTGGCTAATTGAGCCTGATGGGAGATGGCAAAGACTTGATACTGTTTAGATAACTTTTTTAAAATCTTTGCCACTGCCATCGCCTCTTTTCCGCTTACATTTGCATCGATCTCATCCAAAATCAACACACCCAAACCCTCTTTTTTAGAAGCAGCTAAAATAGAGAGCTTGAGTCTGTTTAGCTCTCCGCTACTCATCTCTTTTACAGTTGCATTATTTAAATAAAGTTCAGCTCTATCTATGCCGCTCTCTCCTAAGGGAGTAGTTGCAAGAGTTAAAGTGATTTTAGGGAGATGAAGCTCAACTAGATACTGGTTAATTTTTTCCTCAACCTCTTTTACTACCTTTTTTCTGGCTAAATGTAGTTCATAAGCCAAAGAGTTTAATTGAGCTTCCATTTTAAATACCTCTTCTTCCAATCTCTCTTTTTCTCTTTCTAAATTTTCCAATTTTTCTAGCTCTTTTTCCTTTATTTTTAAAGCCTCTAAAGCCGATTCAATTGAACCGTAACGCCTCTTTAGGGTTGCTAACTGTTCTATCCTTTCTAACACCTCTTTAGGATCAAACTCTTCTAACTCTTGAAGCTTCATTCTTTCACTATAAAAAAGCTCTCTTAAGCGGTTCATAGTTTCATCAAAAAAATTGCTATCTACCTCTAAAAGATTTAAGGTTTGGATAACCGCTTCTTCAAATTTAAAAATCTCTTCCGCTTCTAAGATATGGGAAGCTATTTTCTCTTTTTTTGAAAGCTCTTTTTTCAATTGCATCAACTCTTCATATTCCCCTATTTTTGGGGCAACTGAGGTGATTCTTTCAATCTCAAACTTTAAAAACTCTTTTCTTTCTGTTAACTCTTTCTCTTTTTTAAGTAGTTCTTGAAGTGCTATTTTACCACTTTTCCATTTCTTAAAAATGTTACCATATTTTGCTCTTAATTTCCTTAATTCAGGTAAAGAGATGTAACTATCGATAATTTCTAAAAGCCGTTTAGATTCCAGTAACTCCTTCTCTTTTGAATGGAGATAGTGGATATAGGGGCTAAAGAGCTTTTTTAAAAGCTTTCTAGGAACACTTTGTTGACCTAGAAAATAGCGAACTTTCTCCTTCTTTACGGCTCTTACGATAACCTCATCCTCAATCTCAATCCCAAACCGTTCTCCATCCAGTTTAAAATCGCATACCGCTTCGGTAAGTTTTGCTTCCGCAACTTTAAAGCCAAACAGTGCTAAAAGAGAGTTCATCAATACACTCTTCCCAGCTCCACTAGGTCCAGTAAAAACTATTAAACCCTTTTCAAATTCCAAAGCGACCTCTTTGAAGCTTAGGTTTTCTCTCATATAGAACCTTTCTATCATATTCCCCAGCCTAACTTTTCTCTTAAAACATCAAAATAGTTTCTCTCTTTTCTATGGATAAGTTTTGCTCCAACTGGGGCTTTTTTTATTTTGACGCTATCTTTTGGAGAAAATTCATACATATCCTGCCCATCCACTACTATTAGGGCGGTTTTACTTTTGGTTTTAACCTCTATCTCAAACTCCCCAGGTAAGATTAGAGGTCTTTGAGTCAAAGAATGGGGACAAATTGGGGTAAAAATAAATGCATTTACAAAAGGATAAACCACCGGTCCCCCAGCAGAAAGATTGTAAGCAGTTGAACCGGTTGGAGTAGAGATGATCAAACCATCTCCATAATAACTATTTAACAACTCTTTATCCAAAAAGGTATCCAGATGGATCATTTTACTTACTGAAGGACGTGTGATCACCACATCATTAAAAGCTACGATCTTTTCCTCTTTTCCTTCAATCCCAACTTCTATCATCATTCTAGTATCGATCCTATACTCCCCAACTTTTAGTTTTTTTATAAACTCTTCAATATCATCGGGATATAGATCGGTTAAAAATCCAAGTCTTCCTACATTTATTCCTAAGATCGGTTTGTGGTAGGGATAACTTCTTCTAGTCACCGAGATTAAAGTCCCATCACCTCCTAGTGACACTAAAATATCACTCCTTTGACACAACTCATCAAAGCTTATCCCTCCCTCCTCTTTGATAGTTTGAGCGCTTGATTTATCTAGGTATACCTTAATACCCTCTTTTTCAAACGCTTCTTTTACCTGTAAATAGGTATCCCTTAAATCTTCTCCACCCGGTTTAATCACTATTCCTACAGTTTCTATCTTCATCGTTCTCTCTACTTTTTGCCACTATTTTACCATACTCTTTACTGTATTTTTTTGTCACTATTTTATCATATTTTTATAAGAATTGTTTTTGTATAATAAAACCAAAAATCTTAAGGAACAGCTTTGAGAACCGATTATTGTGCTAGCTTGAGTGAGAAGGATGTCGAAAAAGAGGTAATTTTGTGTGGTTGGAGTAACAGTTACAGAGACCACGGTGGAGTTATCTTTATCGACCTTAGAGATAAAACTGGGATTGTTCAACTAGTATGCGATCCCGCTATTAGCCCCAAAGCCCATAAAAAAGCGACCCGAGTGAGAGATGAATATGTATTAATTGCAAAAGGTAAGGTTCGATTAAGAGGAGAGGGGCTAGAAAACCCTAAGTTAAAGACTGGAAAGATAGAGGTAGTAGTTGAAGATTTAACTATAGAAAATGAGAGCGAACCTTTACCTTTTTTGATTGGAGATACTACTGTTAATGAAGAGATAAGATTAAAGTATCGCTATTTGGATCTAAGAACTAAGGAAGCGTTTGATACCTTTAAATTAAGAAGTAAAGTCGCCATAGCTGCACGAAACTTTTTAGATAGAAACGGATTTTTAGAGGTAGAAACCCCAATTCTAACTAAATCAACTCCTGAAGGTGCAAGGGATTATCTAGTTCCTAGCCGTCTGTATCCAGGAGAGTTTTACGCACTCCCCCAATCACCTCAACTTTTTAAACAGCTGTTGATGGTAGCAGGGTTTGATCGTTATTTTCAGATCGCTAAATGTTTCAGGGATGAGGATTTAAGGGCAGATAGACAGCCTGAATTTACTCAAATCGATGTAGAGATGAGCTTTTGTACTCAAGATGAGGTGATGGAGATCGCAGAAGGGTTGATAAAAGAGATTTTTGAAGCTAGCGGTATTGAAGTAAAAACCCCTTTTCCTAGAATCTCTTATAAAGAAGCGATGGAGAAGTATGGAAGTGATAAACCCGATTTAAGATACGGTTTGGAGTTGGTAGATGTTATCGATATTTTTGAAGATACCGAATTGAAGGTTTTTAGAGAGATCGCCCAATATAAAAAATTGAATCGTATAAAAGCGTTAAAAGTTCCTAATGGTGCTAACGAGCTTTCTAGAAAAGATATTGACCAACTAACCGATTTTGTAGCTAAATTTGGAGCTAAGGGGTTGGCGTGGGTTAAGGTTAAAGAGGATGGAGAGCTACAAGGACCTATTGTAAAATTTCTTTCTCCTACAGAGAAAAAGGAGCTTTTGGAGCGAACTCAAGCTAAAAAAGATGATTTGATCTTTTTTGGAGCGGGAAGTAAAAAAGTTGTCTTGGATTATATGGGTAGACTTCGTCAAGAGGTAGCTAAAAAATTGGGGTTAGTAGATCCAAACCTTTATAAATTTGTCTGGGTGGTAGATTTTCCTATGTTTGAGATTGAGGAGGGAGAGGTCAAAATAAAAGCCCTTCATCACCCTTTTACTATGCCTAAAAATGTGGACACTGAAGAGATTGAAGAGATGACCAGCGAGGCGTATGATATTGTTTTAAATGGGGTGGAGCTAGGAGGGGGAAGTATCCGTATCCATAAACTTCCTATCCAGCAGAAGATTTTCGAAATTTTAGGAATCTCGCAAGAGGAGGCGCAAGAAAAGTTTGGGTTTTTGCTTGATGCGTTAAAGTATGGAGCACCACCGCACGGAGGGTTTGCATTGGGGTTTGATAGGTTGGTAATGCTTTTAACTAAAAGGGATAACATCCGTGATGTGATAGCCTTTCCAAAAACTCAAAAAGCTCAATGTCTTCTAACTCAAGCTCCTAGCCCAGTGGATAGTGAACAGTTAAAAGAGCTTCATCTAAGGATTAGAGAACCTAAAAAGCGATGAAACTTAGTGAAGCTAAGACGGGAAGTTGGGTAAGAATTGTTGATTTTGAAGGGGAGTTTAAAAACCGCCTTGTAGATATTGGGTTGGGAAGGGGATCAGTTGTAAAAGTGGTTGGAAAAACCTTTTTTGGTCCTCTTCAAGTTGAGGTGGATGGAAGAAAGATAGCGTTATGTCGAGGACAAGCAAAGAAGATAGAAGTTGAACCAATCTAAAGGAGAGAAGATGAAAAAGCTTTTTTTAATCATAGGTGCGCCTGGAAGTGGAAAAACTACAGATGCTCAGATGATAGCTAAGAGAAATAGCGATAAAATCGCTCACTATTCTACTGGTGATCTTTTAAGGGCTGAGGTAGCAAAAGGAACGCCTCTAGGAGCTACTATAGCTAGTTATATTGACAACGGAAAACTGGTTCCGTTAGAGATTGTGATGGATACGATTAAAGGGGCGATCTTAAACAGCGATAAAGAGATAATCTTAATAGATGGTTTTCCTAGAAGTGTAGAGCAGATGGAAGCGTTAGATAAGATGCTAGAGCAAAACCCCTTAATTAAGTTAAACTCTGTCATAGAAGTTGAAGTTAGTGAAGATACTGCTAGAGAGCGGGTTTTAGGAAGGGCTAGAGGGATTGATGATAATGAGGAGGTGTTTAACAATAGAATGAAAGTTTATTTAGAACCTTTAGAAGCGATCGAAAAACATTATCAAGAGAAAGGGTTGCTTAAAAAGATAGATGGAGAACGTACAATTGATCAGATTGTAAAAGAGATGGAGCAGTTTGTCCTTGAGAGTGCAAGAGCCTAATTTTTATCAAGTAATCATAGGTAGTGAAATCTTAAACGGGCGTAGAGAGGATAAACATTTCACCTTTTTACGAGATGAGCTATTAAAACGGGGGTTTAAACTCAAAGCCTCTTTTGTAATTGAAGATGATAAGGAGTTGATGAGAGAGGTTTTTACCTTAATTAAAAATGATCCCAACTCAGTTCTTTTTAGTTTTGGGGGAATTGGAGCTACTCCTGATGATTTTACTCGAAAGATTGCTGCTAAAGTGTTTGGGGATGGAAAACTTTACGAACATCCAGAGGCTAAACGTCTAATTATAGAACAGTTTAAAGAGAAAGCTTTCCCTTACCGAATAGAGATGTCAAAGCTTCCTAAAGGAGCTAAACTTCTTTCAAACCCTATCAATAAAGTACCCGGATTTTTTCTAAAAGATCGATTCTTCTTTCTACCCGGTTTTCCACAGATGGCTCATCCAATGGTAAAAGATGCTCTCAACTCCTTCTATCCAAACAACACAAAACTTTACCGATATACTATCTGCGTTAACGCAAGTGAAAACGATTTAATGGAAATTATGCTAAAACTCCCAAAACAGCAGATAGAATTCTCCTCTTTGCCGATAATAGATGCAAATGGATATAAGGATGTGATCTCTATAGCTTCAAAAGAGGAAGAGATCGCAAAGAGGTGGATTGAGTTCTTTATAAAAGAGATTGAAAAGAAGGGATTTTCATATCAGGAAGGAGAAGAGTGTTAATAGTTCATCTCGTTCTTACCCTAAATCTTCCCTACGTGGTTTCTTTAAAGGGTAGGAGAAAGGTGGTAAACTCCATCAAGGATCGTTTAAGAAGAAAAAATATCGCGGTGGTAGATATTAGTGGAGAGTATGCTAAAGAAGCGCAACTAGAACTACTTTTTTTTGCTGGAAGCCCCAATGAGGCTAATGATAAGGTGGAAAAGATTTATAATACCCTCTCGGCCTCTTTTCCGACGATAGATATAGAGTTGGAGTATGAGATTTTGTAAGGAGAAGGATGAGGTTAGCAGTAGTTGGTACTGGATATGTGGGTTTGGTTACTGGGGCGTGTATGGCTCAAATGGGTAATAATGTAGTATGTGTGGATATTGATGAAGAGAAGATTAAAAAGTTAAAAGAGGGAGTTATCCCTATCTATGAGCCGGGATTAGAGCGGATTGTAAAAGAGAATTTTAGAATAGGGACACTTGACTTTACAACCTCTTTACAGGAAGCGTTAAAAAAAAGTGAGATAG
>JAADFB010000078.1 GCA_013153095.1 Campylobacterota bacterium
TGGCTTAAATCGATTTTCCCATTGATAAAAGCTCTTTTGGTAAACTCTCCCGGTAATGCAACCCTCGCCCCCAAAGAGCAAAGGGTTTCTAAAACAGTTTGAGCTATCACTACACCACCATGACACTGAAATTCTACGATATCCTCTCCGGTAAAGCTTTTGGGAGCCTTAAAGTAGATAACAATCGCTTTATCTATCAACTCCCCTTGAGTATCAAAAAGGTTGCAAAGGGTGGCTTTTCTAGGGTTTAGGGCAGGTTTTTTAGTAATCTCTTTTGCAAGCTCTAACGCTTTACTTCCACTAACTCTAACGATAGAGATAGCTCCTACCCCGTGAGCGGTAGCGATAGCCGCAATAGTATCAGTATCTGCGAAACTCATTGATGACGATATACTTTTGCCCTTTTTTGTTCTCTTTAGGTGCTACATACTTGTTTGGAAAAGTTTCCCGCAGATATTTTAACGCAATCTGGATTAACACACCATCTAACGGTTTAGTTTGACCCTTTCCTTCCTTTTTGACTTTATCAACCAAAGGAGCTAGGTAATGTTTTATCATCTCCTCTTGCGATTTTAAAAACTCCGCTATCTCTAGGCGAATCTGTAAGTTGTATTTTGGGTTTATCCAGTTAAAAAGCATATAGCTTAACGCTTTGTAGCGATACCCCTCTTTTCCAATCAATAACGCCGCATCTTCCCCCTCAAATTCAATTAGAAGAGTCTCTCTATCGTAAGGAGTCACTTTTATCTCGTCTAGTTTAAAACAAAGGTGGCTAAAAAGTGCGTTTAACTCTTTTTGTACCTCTTTTGCAATCTGGTCAATATCTTTACTCTCTTTGTAAAAGTTTTCAAAAATTTTTAGCTCCTCCTCTTCCACTTTAGGACGGGTAAATTGAAAAAGAGGTTCTTTTCTTCGTTTCCGATCAACCAAGATGATCGCATTTTTTTTACCTATTCCTAAAAGTCCTTTTGAAGGGTGTTGTAAAATTTTAACTTCCAACTCTGTTACAGAGCATCCAAGCTCTTGGGAGGCTTTTTTAAACGCCTCCTCCAGAGTTTTTGCTTCAATCTTTAAGCTCATTCTTTATCCTTTGTTTTACCCTTTTCTCCCACTTTTTTAGATTCAAAAATCTTATTTACGATCAATTGCTGAATAATGGAGAGGATGTTATTGGTAAACCAATAAAGGGTAAGTCCTGCAGGGAATGCGATAAAGAAGAAGGTGAACACCACCGGTAACCATTCAAAAATTTTCTTTTGGGTTGGGTCGGTAATGGTGGTTGGGGTTAGTTTTTGATGAAGGTACATCGTAACACCCATTAGGATAGGAAGCACAAAGTAAGGGTCAGGTTGACTTAAATCTTTTATCCACAAAATCCAAGGTGCGCCTTTTAGCTCGATCGCGTTTAAAAGCACTCGATAGATGGCAAAAAAGATAGGAATTTGAATTAACATCGGTAAACAGCCACCCATCGGGTTAGCGTTGTGTTTTCGGTAAAGCTCCATCATAGCCGCGTTCATCCGTTGCGGGTCACCTTTGTACTTTTGCTGAATCTCTTTAATTTTGGGAGCTAGGTCTTTGAGCTTTTGCATTGAGAGCATTCCCTTTAATGTTAGCGGGAAGAGGAGGATTCTAATGATAATGGTTAAAAGCACTATCGCCCAACCCCAGTTACCCACCAGATGGTAAAGTGCTAATAAAGCTTTAAAGAGTGGCTTAGCGATAAAGGTAAAAAATCCGTACTCTATAACATCGGTTAATCTAGGATCGATAGCTTTTAAAGTTTCATACTCTTTAGGTCCAAAGTACCCTTTAACTTCAAACTCAGGAGAACCTTTTACAAAAAGGATCGGGTTGGATTCCTCATCCTTAGAAACTACAACATCTAACCCTTTTTCAAAATCGTAAAAGAAGGTTGCGTAATAGCGATCAAAGGCGGAAGCGATTTGAGCTTTTGGAAACTTCTCAACCCCCTTAGCATCTCCATCTTCAATAATGGTGATAGTTCCATCAGCTTCTTTAATCAAGGCTCCGTGTAAAGTGTAACCATCAACCCTAACATCGGGTCTATATCCCGGGGAGATAAAGTAGTCAGCTCCTCCCTCAACTTTTATTTTGGTTTCATAATGTCCGTTGGAATAAAACGTTATCTCTTTAATAACCTTGGCTTTGGAGAGGTTTTGAATTAAGGTGAGAGTGAGTTTATCTTTTAATTTTAACTCTTTTGCGCCTTGATAAGTGTAAGGGACTTTAAACGCCTCAAAGTTTAACTGCTGATCGCTAAAACGAATCTCTAGAGGTTTAGGGAGCTTTTTTTGATTAAAGAGTCTAATTTGCTCCCCTTTTTCATCGATATACTTCTCATCCTCTAAAATAACTTGAGAGATTCTTCCCAAATTGTCGATAAAAATATCAAACTTTTCCCCTTTGATAGTTAAAAGGGTGGAAGGATTTAAATCGGTTTGGGTAGGACGGGGTTTACTAGGGGCGCTGGGAGTATTTTGAGCTGTTTGAACAGGTGTAGGTTGTGAGGCTTGAGATTGTGAGGCCTGAGGTTGTGGAGCGTAAAAGTAACTGGATGCCATAAATACTATCAGCGACAATACTGTTGCTAGTAAAACTCGCTGATTGTTGCTCATATTTTCTAGCATTTCAAACCTTTGAAATTTTTTATAAGGATATATCTGGAGTTGCCCTTGGGGATCAACCAGTAGACAACCTCTATCTTTTTGGTTAACTGAGGTCTAAGATTTTTTTTAACAACTACTGGGTAATCTACTCCCCCCTTAAAAAGTTGGTTACACCTAGCAATTCTCCAAAATATAGCAAAAAAAGATAAAATACTTTCATCTTGCTCTATCTTCCACTTAGCATATTCTGAACAAGTGGGGTAGTATCTGCAGCTACCGTAGGAAAGAAGAGTGAAAACTTTTTGATAGATTTTTAGGATAAAAAGGAGCGTTTTTCTAACCATAGGCGATTTTTTCCAAACTTTTTTGGAACAGCATCTCAAGGGTCTTAAATTTAGCTTCTAAGATGCGAGGTTTAGCTACAAAGACATAATAACCGTTTTTTAACTTTTGAGTTTGGGAGATCAAAAGGGCTTTTAACCGCCGTTTAGCTCTATTACGAGCCACCGCTTTGCCCACCTTTTTACTTGCCACAAAACCAACCTTCAAACTGGAATGGTTTAAGTAAAAGATCACAAAATAGGGAGAGTGGTACGCTTTACCGTAGCGATAAACTTTTTGAAACTCCCCCTTTTTTAAGGTTTCTATCCCTTTTAAACTGCCAATCTCTTACGCCCTTTTCTTCTTCTTGCATTTATAACTTGTCTTCCACTTTTAGTTTTCATTCTAGCTCTAAAACCGTGTGTGCGTTTCCTTCGGGTGTTGTGAGGTTGATAGGTGCGTTTCATCTAGGTTTCCTTTAGGTGTAAATTTTGGAGCTTAAGTTTACTAAAAGGGAGCTTAAGAGGAGATTATGAGGGGAGTAAACCCCCTCTTTAAACTTTTTGATCGTTAACATAGACCACAATTTCATCACCTTCAGCATCAAATCTGACCCGATCGCCCTCTTTTACCTTATCTTCTAAAATCAGCTCAGCTAATCGATCCTCTACAAGTTCATACAACGCTCTTTTTAATGGTCTTGCTCCATAAACTGGATCAAACCCCGCTCTAGCTATAAGTTTTTTAGCACTTGGAGTTAATTCTATCTTAATATCTCGCTCTTTAAGCTTTTCTTCGATCTTTCTAAACATAATATCCACAATCTTAACAATCTCTTGCTCTCCAAGTGGGTTAAAGATCACTATATCATCAAGTCGGTTGAGAAATT
>JAADFB010000053.1 GCA_013153095.1 Campylobacterota bacterium
TACTCTTTAAGTGATGGAATAAGCGCTTTAGTTAGATTTGGGAGTGAAAGTGTCGATATTCACTCCCCTTTACAAGGGCTTTTTAACCTTTACAATCTTCTTGCCGGTTTTGGAGCGGTACACACTTTAACCAATGAGCCTTTAGAGAAGATAGCCCAAGTTGTTCCCAACTTTGCAGGGGTTGAAGGGAGAATGGAAGTTATTTCCCAAAAACCGCTAATTATAGTCGACTTTGCCCATACTCCCGATGGGATGAAAAAGGTGTTTGAGAGTTTTGGAGGAAGAAAGGTTAAAGCCATCTTTGGAGCAGGAGGAGATAGGGATAAAGATAAACGTCCAAAGATGGGAGAGGTAGCTTCAAGATATTGTACAAAAATCTATCTAACTAGTGATAATCCTAGAAGCGAAGAACCTACAACCATTATTGAAGAGATTGCTAAAGGGATAAAAAATAAAGTTGCATTAGAAAAGATTCCCTCCCGTAAAGAGGCGATAAAAAAAGCGCTTCAAGAGTTAAAAGAGGATGAGGTGTTACTGGTTTTAGGAAAAGGGGATGAGGAGTTTATAGAGGTTAGAGATAAAAAGCTACCTTTTAAAGATAAAGAGGTAATTTTAAACCTTTTGGATAGTGTTAGAAAATAATTTTCTCTTAAAAAAATATCGTTAAAATAAGATAAAAATAGTATGATTTAAAGGAGCAAAAAGATGGGAATTCCTCAACCAACTTTTTATCTTTTTAAATGTGAACAGTCAGCACCTCCGGGGTTTCCTAAACCTAGCTGTGTAAGCCCAAACGATCCCCAAACTCAGCAACTTTTCCAGTATATGGCTCAAAAACTGATGGAAAAGGGGATTATCGCAGCGGTTCAACCGGTTAGAACAGGATGTTTAAATCGATGTCAATTGGGTCCAGTTATGTTGGTAGAGCCGGGGCACTATATGTATGTAAACTTGGATAAGGAAAAAATTGATAGAATCATAGAGGAGCATATCATAGGGGGAAAAGTAGTAGAAGAGTATCTAATTCCTAAAGAGTACTGGGATGAGCCTTTAAGCATTACCGAAGTTATCAAAATGGCAGGCGGAGCGTAAAAAATGCAAATAGAGATGCTCTATAGCAAAATTCATCGAGCCACAGTAACGGATGCCAACTTAAATTATGTTGGCTCCATTACTATCGATGAGGAGCTAATGGAGGTAGCAAAACTTAGAGTTGGTCAAAAGGTGGATATTTTAAATATCAACAACGGGGAACGGTTTCAAACCTATGTGATAAAAGGAGAGCGGGGAAAAAGAGATATTTGCTTAAACGGGGCGGCTGCTAGAAAGGTACATAAAGGAGATAAAATAATTATCATCGCTTACGCTCTTTTTTCTCCTCAGGAACTAGAAGAATACACTCCCACTATAGTGTTAGTTGATGATGATAACAATGTGGAAGAAGTGTTAACCTATCAGTAAAGGAGATAGATGTTTGATTTTGGAGAGCTAAGTAAGAAGTTGATGGAGTTCCAAGAAAAGGCCAAAGAGTTAGAAAAAGAGAGAGAAAAGAAGATTTTCACAGCAAAAAGTGGGGGTGGAATGGTTAAAGTGAGCGCAAACGGAAAAGGAGAGATAATCGATTTAGAGATAGACGATTCTTTATTAGAAGATAAAGAATCTTTAGAGATTTTATTAATCAGCGCTTTGAATGATGTAATTAAGATGGTAGAACAGGATAAACAAAGAGCGGTTTTTGATATTATGGATCCCTCCCTGTTTGGAAAGAAGTGATGAATTTTGAAGAGTATCTTCAAAACAATCCAATAGAGGTTGACACTTTTCACCCTTTCTACCAAGAGGCGTTGAACTACACTTTAAAAGGGAAAGCTAAACGGTTTCGTCCACAACTCCTATTAAGTGTAGTAGAAGCTAAAAACCCTTTATTACTTCCTTCTGCGATGCCTATAGCTTTAGCTTTAGAGATGTTTCATACCTACTCTTTAATCCACGACGATCTACCTCTAATGGATGACGCTTCTTTGCGAAGAGGACGGGAGACGCTTCATAAAAAATATGATGAACTAACGGCTGTGTTAGTAGGAGATGCTTTAAATACCCACGCTTTCTATTTAATTTCAACCGCCCCTTTAAGTTCAGATGTAAAAGTTTCTTTAATCACCCTTCTCTCTCAGGCTGGCGGAGTTGAGGGTATGGTAAACGGGCAAATAATAGACTGCTATTTTGAAAAGAAACAGCTAAGTTTAGAAGAGTTGAAACAGTTGCATTTAAATAAAACTGCTAAACTTATCGCTGCAGCTTTAGAGATGGGAGGAGTTATAGTTAACCTTCCAAAACAGGAATTAGAAAAATTAAAAGACTTTGGGTTAAAATTGGGTTTACTTTTCCAGATTCAAGATGATATTATCGATGAGGTATGGAGCGATACTAAAGCGTTAAAAACTACTCAAGCAGATGAAAATAAAAACTCTTTTGTAAAGCTTTTAGGAATAGAGAAAGCTAAAGAAAGCGCAAACTCTTTAGCCAAAGAGTTAGAATTAGAGCTACAACATCTAGACCCTCAAATCTCTCAAGCTCTCCAAACTCTTTTAAAAAAATATTTCTATCGACATAAAGGACAATAATGGATAAGATGCTCAAAAAGATGGCTGATACGATCCGCTTTCTAGCGTTGGATATGATTCAAGAAGCTAATAGTGGCCATCCGGGAGCGCCTTTAGGTTTAGCAGATGTTGCAGTGGTTTTATCCCAACATCTCAAACACAACCCTAAAAACCCAAACTGGATAAATCGAGATAGGGTAGTTTTTAGTGGGGGACACGCGAGTGCGTTAGTTTACTCTTTGCTTTATCTGTGGGGGTATGATTTAAGTTTAGAGGATTTAAAAAAGTTTAGAAAGCTTCATTCCAAAACCCCCGGACATCCTGAATATGGACACACTCCCGGTGTTGAAGTAACTACAGGTCCTTTAGGACAGGGGGTAGCTAACGCGGTAGGGTTCTCTATGGCGAGTAAATATTTAGCAAATCTTTTAAACACTCCCACAACCAAGATTATCGATCATTACGTCTACTGCTTATGTGGAGATGGAGATTTACAAGAGGGGATTAGTTATGAAGCGTGTGCATTGGCTGGGAGATTAGAATTAGATAATTTAATCTTAATCTATGATAGCAACCGCATCACTATCGAAGGGGATACCTCCTTAGCGTGGAATGAAGATGTAAAAAGAAGATTTGAAGCGCAAAATTGGGAAGTTATTCAAATTGATGGACATAACTACACTCAAATCGACTCCGCTTTAACTTGGGCAAAAGGGAGAAAAAGACCGGTTTTAATTATCGCCAATACCACCATTGCTAAAGGAAGTTGTAAATACGAGGGTGATCCCCACTCTCACGGAGCACCTTTAGGAGAGGAAGATATAGAGTGTGCGAAAGAGAAAGCTGGATTTCCTCCAAAAGAGAAGTTTTACATTCCCAAAGATGTGTTAGCTAGATTTAGATGTGCCCTAGAGGAGGGAGAGTTAGCACAGCGAGAGTGGGAACAGCTTTTAAGAGAAGCTCCTTTTAAAGAGCAAAATGAGCTGTTAGAAAAACTTCAAAATCCAGATTTTAACTCTATCCAGTGGCCAGAGTTTGAAGCTGGAAGTATGATAGCTACTAGAGAGAGCAATGGAAAAATTTTAAACGCTATCGCTAAAGCTTTACCGGGGTTTTTAGGGGGAAGTGCAGACTTAGCCCCTTCTAACAAAACCTATCTAGAAGGAATGGGAGAGTTTCCAAAAGGGAAAAATATCCACTTTGGAGTTAGAGAACACGCTATGGG
>JAADFB010000080.1 GCA_013153095.1 Campylobacterota bacterium
GTAGACTAAAAGCGATTTTGAGTGATGGAGATTTAAGAAGGGCGTTAATGAGCGATGATTTCTCTTTAGAGAAAAAAGCTATCCTTTTTGCCTCTAAAGAACCTAAAACTATAAAAGATAGAAAGATGTTAGCTAGTGAAGCGTTAAAGTTGATAGAGGATTATAAGATTCAACTTCTGGTATTAACAAACGATAAAGATGAGGTTGAAGGGGTTGTACATATTCACGATTTAGTAGAAGCGGGGATAAAATGAGATTAAACAAATTTATCTCCCATAACACCACCTATTCTAGAAGAGAAGCGGATCGTTTAATAGAAGCGGGAGAGGTTAAAGTTAATAGAAAGGTGGTAAAAGAGCCTTTTTATGATGTAAAAGAGGGAGAGAAGGTTTTTTTAAAAGGGAAATTGATTAAACCCAAAAGAGGCTATACAGTTATTGTTTACCATAAACCTAAAGGGGAACTGGTAACTAAAAAAGATGATAGAGGAAGAAGAACCATTTACCACTCTCTTGGTGGAAAGTTTAAACATTTTATCCCTGTGGGGAGGTTGGATTTTGCAAGTGAGGGGTTACTTCTCTTAACCGACTCCCCTAAAGTTGCAAAAGCTTTAATGGAAAGTGAGCTTCCTAGGGTTTACAACCTAAAAATTAAAGGAAGTATCACTCCTCAAATGGAAGAGGCAATGAAAGAGGGTTTAGAGTTAAAAGATGCAAAAGCGGGAGGGCACAGCAAAAGTAAAATAACTTCGATGAGGTTTGCCCCCTTTTTTGCTTATAGGATTGAAAAAAACTCTCCCACCTATTCAAAACTCAAGGTCGCCCTAACTGAAGGACAAAATCGAGAAATTAGACGCTTTTTCGCCCATTTTGGAAGGGATGTATTGGATTTAAAGCGAGTAGAATATGGATGGGTAAAGTTAAACGCTCTACCCAAAGGAAAAAGCAGATTTTTAACAAGAAAAGAGTATGAGAAGTTAAAGCAGTTTCTAAAGGAGCAAGATGGTAAAAATCCAGCTAAAGACAAACCATAAATCGGAGATGATCGATTTAACAGAGTTAGTTAAAGAGGAGGTTATTAAGAGTGGAGTAAGTAATGGAAGCTGTATAGTTTTCTCCCCTCACACTACTACAGGTGTTTTACTTTTTGAAAGGGTTGATCCCTCTTTACAAAGAGATTTTTTAGGGCATATGAGCCGTTTAGTGCCTAAAAGTAGTAGATTTGCCCACAGAGAAAACGCGAACGCCCACTTAAAATCGGCTCTGGTTGGAAATAGCGTAGCGATCCCTATTGTAGATGCAAAACTTACTTTGGGAGAGTGGCAAGGGGTATTTTTTTGCGAATTTGATGGTCCTAAAGAGAAGCGAGAGGTTTATATTAAAGTGGTAGAAGGGTAAAAAACTTTCTAGATGCAAAAAAAGATTTTAAATAATCTTCTAGAAGCGGTTTTAGACTCCACTTTAACCAATGTTGTGGTAAATCTTCTTCTAGCTCTTTTGAGTGTTTTTCTATTTTGGGAAACCCATTCCCATCTGATGTTAAAATGGTTTGTAGGATTTTTAATTCTTATGGCAATAAGGGTTGGGATATATTACCAAAAAGAGAAACTAAACTTAACATTTCTTTATTGGTTGACCTTTATCTCTCTTTTAGCTACTGCTATAGTATGGACAATTTTATTGTGGGTAGCTTTTGATGAGAGAGATTTTTTTAAACAGCTGTTTGTAATTTATGTGATTACCGGGTTAAGTGCAGGTGCGATCGTTTCCCTCTCCCCTATTTTTAAGTTTTATGCAGGCTATGTAACCGTTTTGGGGATAAATATGGTGGCTTGGTTCCTAGCAAAAGGGGAGAAGGAAGGGATTTTTATGGCACTTCCGGCTACGCTTTACTATCTTTTTATGATTTTTGGGGCAAAAAAGTTAAATGAGATTCTAGTTCACACTTTAACCCTTCGTTTTGAAAAAGAGCAGATGTTTCAAGACCTAAAAAAAACTACCTATGAATTAAAAACGATCTTCAACAGTACCCCTATTGGAATCTTTTTTTTTGATAAAGAACTAAAGGTTTTAAAAACCAACCCCTATCTGACCAAATTTTTGGATAACCTTCTCCCTTCCAATTTAAAAAAGATCAACGAAAAAGAGATTTTAAACGTATTACAAAAGGCTCTTCAAGAGGGAAAAAAAAGTGTTTATGAAGGGAAGTTTAAAAATTTATATATTCGTCTTCTAACTAGCCCAGTAGTAGAAGAGGGTAAAATTATAGGGGGGCTTGGAATTGTAGAAGATATTAGTAAAGAGATAAAAAGTAAAGAGCAGCGGGATCGATTTGCACAGTTTTATTTAAAAAATCCCAATCCAGTTTTTCAAGTAGAATGCAAAAAACACGATATTTTATTAAAAAACAGCAGTTTTAGCGTCATTAGAGACTCTTATCCCGATTTAAAAGAACTTATTTTTAAAATTTGTCAAAAAAAAGAGGGTCGAATAGAGATTAAACTAGAGGATAAAACCTTTCAACTAGAACTAATTCCCATTAAAGAAGAGCTGATAAATGTATACGCTCAAGATATAACTTCTGAAAAAAACGCTAGAGAGGAGGCAAATTTTTACGCCTATTATGATGAACTTACTAAGCTTCCTAGAAAAAAGCTGTTTACTCAATATCTTCAAGAGGCAATTCAAAACTCTAAAGAAACCTCAACCTTTAACGCTTTGCTTTTTATCGATGTGGATGATTTTAAAAAGATTAATGACAATTTTAGGCACGAGATAGGAGATCAATTTTTAATTATTCTTTCCAATAGACTTCAAAATCTTCTCTCTAAGGAAGGTGGATTTATAGCTAGGCTTGGAGGAGATGAGTTTGCAATTTTATTACCCTCTTTAGGAAAAGATAAAGAGAAAGCAAAAGAGAGATTAAAAAAGAAAGCTCAAGAGATTTTAGAAGTTATAAAAGAACCGGTGCAAATAGAGAACTTAAAATTTGAAGTAAGCGCAAGTATAGGAGCTGTACTTTTTAAAGATGCAACTATTGAAGAGATTTTTAGAGATGCCGATATAGCGATGTATGAAGCTAAAAAAAGAGGAAAAGATGCTATCTATCTTTTTAATGAGGAGTTAAAAGAGAGATACCTTTTTAAAAGCAGTTTAATCGATGAGCTTAAAGAAGCTATCTTGCTTGGAGAACTACAACTCTTTTTACAACCCCAAATCGACCTAAAAAGTGATAAACTGTTTGGGGCTGAAGCGTTAGTTAGATGGAATCATCCTACACGAGGATTAATTCTACCTCACCAGTTTTTAGAGATCGCAGAAGATAGTGGAGTCATTGTAGATTTAGACTTATGGAGTTTTCAACAAGCTACTTACGCCCTAAAACAGTTTAAGGTGTTAAAGTTTATCGCTATCAATGTTGGAGCTAGAAGTTTTAAAAGTAGTAGATTTTTGGAGGAGTTATCCCTTTTGGTCTCAAACAATAGAATCAACCCTTCAAAAATCGTTATTGAGTTGACTGAAAATATTGTGATCCAAGACTATTTTACTCCCAACTCTAAAATAAAGTATCTAAAAAAATTGGGGTTTAAATTTGCGATAGATGATTTTGGAACCGGTTATTCTTCACTTTCTTATATTGAGAAGTTGGCTTTAGATATGTTAAAGATAGATAGAAGTCTAGTAAGCAAATTAGGTTTAGAAAGAGGAAAAGAAACTTTAACTAAAATCGCAATAGAGATTGCTAAAAATTTAAAGATGAAAGCGGTCGCAGAGGGAATTGAAACCAGATTTCAACTAGAGTTTTTAAAAGAATTAGGATGTGATATTGCTCAAGGGTTCTATTTTTCTAAACCTCTTCCCTTTAGTGAATTTGAAAAGTTTCTCAAAACTTATAAACCAAAGTAGCTTTAGTTACAGTATCAAACTTTCTTTTGGTTGGAGGAGGAAGGTTATCGTAACGATACTCAAAAGAGAGTTTGAAGCTTAAATCGTTGACAATATGAAGTTTTAAGGAAGTTTCTAACTCCATTTCAAAGTCTATCGAATTTTCCAAATTTTCTATAAAATCTAAAGTGGTTTTTAAACTATTTTGAGAGGTTAGACTCTTTTTATGTAAAAAACTTCCCTTTAGATAGTTAAAATGTTTTGAAGAAGCCATAGTATAATTATCCCTTCTAAACTCATACCCTAAAATTAAATGGAGGTCTTGGTTAACTTCATATCCAACTCCAGGGCTAAAACTATATTGTTGATTATACCCTTTAAAAGGGTCTCTTAAAAACTTTACCTCTAAGGAGTTGTAAAAAGAGGTAGTATAGTAATAACTAAAATCTACTCTTCCCCTATACCTCTCTCCGCTCTTATCCCCCTCTCTTGTAGCATAAAGGAGATCGCTAAAAAGGGCGATCTCACTTTTAAAAGAGAGAGGAAGAGAGAGTTTATAAGCGGCTGTTAGTGAGTTTACGCTACTATTACCAGAAGTACCAAAATAACCAAACTCAACTTTTTGGGAAAACTCTTTAACTTTTCCAAACAAGAAAGGGCTACAAAGTAGCAAAAGAGTTTTTCTCATAAAAATCCCTTCACTCCTTTCTTTTAAGGAGAAAAAGTTTCTTAAAGTCTCTTAAGAAAAGAAGTGGCTAGAAATTGTAGCACAAACGTAACAAACGAATTTTTAAGCAAGTTTTAGATAAAATTTTTCTTAAAAAAATAAAGGGCTTAGATGGCAAAATATATCTTTGTAACCGGTGGAGTTTTAAGCTCACTGGGAAAAGGAATCTCAAGTGCAAGCATTGGCGCCCTTTTGAAAAACAGCGGACTGGATGTCTCTATCTTAAAAATAGACCCCTACATCAATATCGATCCGGGAACTATGAGTCCTTTAGAACACGGAGAGGTTTTTGTAACCGCGGATGGAGCCGAGACCGATCTAGATTTAGGACACTATGAGCGGTTTTTGGATATAAAACTCTCGAGATTAAACAATTTTACCACCGGGCAGGTTTATCTTTCAGTAATTCAACGAGAGAGAAAGGGAAACTATTTAGGTAAAACTATTCAAGTAGTTCCACATATTGTAGATGAGATAAAAAGTAGAATAAAGCGTGCTGCAACGGGAAAAGATATTTTAATTGTGGAACTTGGGGGAACAGTAGGAGATATAGAGGGACTCCCTTTTTTGGAAGCGATTCGAGAGTTAACCCACGAGTTGGGAGCTACTAAAACCTATAATATTCACGTAACCCTAGTCCCTTATATCGCAGCCGCAGGAGAGTTAAAAACAAAACCTACTCAACACAGTGTCCAAGAGTTAAGAAGGATAGGGATAAGTCCCGATATGATTATTGCTAGATGTGAACGCCCTCTTCCAATGGAGGTAAAAGAGAAGATAGCTAGAAGTTGTGGTATCTCTACCCAAAGTGTAATAGAGGCAAAAGATGCAGAGACTATCTATAAAGTTCCGCTGAACTTTCTAAGACAAAACATCTTAGAACCGATCTCTACTCGATTTGGATTGGGAGAGTTAACCCCTCAAATGGATGAGTGGGATCTGATTGTAAAAAAGATTATTGCTCCAAAAGATGAGGTAAGTATTGCGTTTGTAGGAAAATATTTAGGGTTAAAAGAATCTTATAAATCTTTAATTGAATCACTAGTTCACGCAGGAGCGGCTTTAGATACACGAGTAAATATCAAGTGGGTAGATAGTGAACTGATAGAAACTGAAGGAGCGCAAAAGTTTTTAAAAGATGTAAATGGCATCTTGGTCGCAGGAGGATTTGGAGAAAGAGGAGTTGAAGGGAAAATTTCAGCTATCCAGTATGCGAGGGAGAACCAAGTTCCTTATCTAGGAATCTGTTTAGGGATGCAGTTAGGAATTATTGAGTTTGCACGAAATGTATTAGGGATTGAGGATGCCAATTCAATGGAGTTCGACCCCAATACCAAAAATCCGGTTATCTACCTTATAGATGAGTTTATAGATACCTCTGGAAAAAAGCAAATTAGAACCCACACCTCTCCTATGGGAGGAACTATGAGATTAGGGGAATACGCTTGCAAAGTTAAAAGAGAGACTAAACTTTGGGAAGCGTATGAGTATCAAGATACTATCTATGAGCGACACAGACACAGGTATGAGGCCAACCCAGCTTATAAGGAAGCGTTAGAAGCCAAAGGGTTAATCGTTAGTGGAGAGAGTGAAGAGGGATTAATAGAAGCGGTAGAGTTAAAAGACCACCCCTGGTTTATTGGAGTTCAATTCCATCCAGAATTTACCTCCCATCTACAAAAACCCAACAAATTAATTACAACCTTTATCGACTACGCTTTAAAAAATCGATGAAGAAAGTTACCAAACAAGAGATAGAAAAACTTCTATCCGCTCGCTTTAGTGAAGGTTTCTTAAAACTCTCCTCTATCCCACAGCCTAACACTTTTAAAGATATGAAAAAAGCTAGTAAACGGATCAAAGAAGCAATAATCAAGGGGGAAAAGATAGCGGTTGTGGGAGATTATGATGTGGATGGGGTGATAGCAAGTGTAATTTTAAAAGAGTTCTTTGAAAAAATTGGTTATCCTCTTCAACTATTTATCCCAAACCGATTTATCCACGGGTATGGGTTGAGTGTACAAGTAATAGAAGAGCTGGGGGATGTAGATTTGATAATTACAGTAGATAATGGGATAGGAGCGATAAAAGCTGCACAAAGATGTCAAGAGAAAGGGATCGATTTAATCATTACCGATCACCACACCCCTCAAGAAGAGCTTCCGGAAGCGTTTGCAATCATAAACCCTAAACAGCAAGAGTGCGATTTTAAATATAGCGAAATTTGTGGCGCTCAGGTAGCGTGGTTTTTGGTAGGAGAGTTGAAAAAAGAGTTAGGGATAAATTTGGAGATGAAACAGTTTTTAGATCTCCTCTCCTTAGCCATTATTGCGGATGTGATGCCTCTTAGACATATAAATCGTCCCTTAGTTAAAAGTGGATTAAAAATGCTTCAAGAGAGTCAACGCTCAGCGATAAAGATTCTTAAAACTGATCTAAAAAAGGAGGTTTTTAGTAGTGAAGATATAGCTTTTGGGATCGCTCCTATTTTAAATAGTGCAGGTAGGATGGAAGATGCTATGCTTGCAGTTGATTTTCTCTCCTCAAAAGATTTTTTTGAAGCTAGTGTCTATTATGCAAGATTACTTTCTTTAAATACTAAAAGAAAACAGGAAGAAAGAAGAGTTTTAGAAGCTTCTTTAAACTCTTTTTATGATGGAGAGGTGATCTTAAGTGTTGGGGAGGATTGGAACGAGGGAGTTTTAGGAATAGTGGCGGCAAAACTAAGTGACCGCTTTAAAAAACCGGCAATCGTTTTAACAAAAACTAAAGAGGGTTATTATAAAGGAAGCGGAAGAAGTGTAGGAGATATAGACCTTTACACCCTTTTAGAACAAAATCAACACTACCTGTTAGGATTTGGAGGACATAAAAAAGCAGCTGGATTGAGTTTAGAAAAGGAGAATATAGAAAAACTCCATAAAAACTTAAACTCTCAACTGGCCAAAACTCCAACTAAAGAAACTATTGTAGATTCTACAATTTTAGGAGAACTTCCTTTTTATGAAATCGATTGGGAGTTGATCGATATAATTGAACGATTTGCTCCTTATGGGGAAGGGAATCCTACACCAACCTTTTTAGCGTCTAAAGTGAAGGTGAAAGAACAGCGGTGGGTTGGAGAATACAAAAACCATCTTCTCTTGACTTTAGAACAGGAGGGAATTACTTTTAAGGGGATCTACTTTAACTGCTCTAAAGAACCAAAGGGGGAATACGCAAACCTAATTTTTCAACCCATCAAAAATTTTTATAATAATAAAGCTTTTATTCAATTATTTATAACAAATATTCTTTAAGAAAGGAAAAAAGAGTTATTTTTGTCGCCAAGAATAATTTTTTAAGGACTTTCTTTTTTAGAATTTTCTATAATGAAACAATCACAACATTTTTTGAAGAGGAGTAAAGTATGGAAAAAGAGATAAAAAAGTTTGAGGAAGCGGTTGAGAATGTGGTAGAGAAAGAGGGACTCTCTAGACGGGATGCTTTAAAACTGATGGGAGCTTCCACCGCCCTTATGTTAGGAGCTACTACTTCAACTCCAGCCAAAGCGGAAGATGCAAAAGGAAGAGTGTTAATAGTTGGTGGTGGTTTAAGTGGGATGAGTACCGCCGCTAGATTGATGAGAAAAGCTAGCGGACTTAAAGTTACCGTAGTTGAGCCCAACCCTAGAAGCGTTTCCTATCAGCCGGGATTAACCTTAATTGGTGGATATGAGTGGCAACCAAGTGATATTATCTACCAAACTAAAGAGTTTGTACCTAGTGATGTAACTTGGATTCAAGATAAAGTAGTGGAGTTTGAACCTAAAGCCAACAGAGTAAAAACGGCTAAGGGGAAAACTTTAGAGTATGATGTGATGATTATAGCAGGAGGATTAGAACTAGATTTTGGTCGAATTAAAGGATTAGAAGAGGTAGGAACTCTTTACACTTTAGGCGAAAATGAGGAAGCGGCCAAAATTTTAGCTAAGGGGAATGCGGCATCCCTTTACTTTTTAGATGGTGCGCTCCAGATGAAAAGAAATTTAGCAAACTTTATTGAGCAAGCTAAAAGTGGAAAAAAACTAAAAGCGATCTACACCCATCCAGATACTCCTATAAAATGTGGAGGAGCGCCTAAAAAGATTCTTTTCTTAACCGATTCAAATTTACGCCATAAAGGGGGAAGAGAGAACGCAGAACTAGTTTTTTATCCCAATGGTGGAAAGATGTTTGGGGTACCTGAATACCATGAAGCTATTTTAAAACTGTTTCATCAAAAGGGATTAAAATACCATTACAAGCACAATTTAATCGGAATCGATCTAGATAAAAAAGTAGCTATTTTTGATAAACATGATAGAACCAAAAAAGTGTACGATCCCGATTTAGAGGAAGAGGTAGAAGAGGTAATTCACGAAAAGGTAGAGGTACCTTACGATATGATCCATATCACCCCTCCAATGAAAGCTCCCGATCTTATTGGAAAATCTCCAGTGGGAAGTTCTAAAGGGTTTATCCCGGTAAAATTTGAAACTCTACAACACGTAAGATATAAAAACATCTTCGCTTTAGGCGATATTGCCGCAGTACCGCTAGGAAAAACAGGGGGAAGCGCAAGAAAGCAGTATAAAGTTGTAGTGGATAATGTGATCTCTTATCTAAACGGTAAAGAGCCAACTGCAACATATAACGGCTATACAGTATGTCCATTAATTACAGAAATTGGAAAAGTTATGCTAGCTGAATTTAAATGGGCAAACCCAGAAGAAGGAAAATATAACGGTGTAGTTGCTCCATCCTTCCCACTTGATCCTACCAAACCGCGCTGGATCTATTGGCTGTTAAAAGTTTATCTCCTAAAACCTATGACTCAGTACGGAATGTTGAAAGGATTAGCATAATCTCGGGCTTTTTGCCCGAAGGGAGTGGAAAAGATGAAGAAGGTGGTTGTAAGAGAGTTGATAATTTTTATCTTTCTCTTTTTCTTTTTAGCTATCTGGATGCATTTTAAAGAGTGGTTAGACCATCCTGTTGCCCATCTAGAAGCGCTTCCAAAAAGCCAATTTGGCTGGTTTCATCCTTTAGTTTTTACTTTTTTTGTCTACATTTTGATTTTAATTGTAAGGGTGTTTATTAAAGTTGTTAGGAGATTTGTTAATACTGGAGCTAAGAAGGGAATTTAGTTTTTAAAATCCTTTTTCCAAGCTCCACTCCGGGCTGATTGTAGGTATCGATCTCAAAAAGCGCTCCTAACGAAGAGGTTAAAAGCTGGTAATAAAGGATTAGCTCTCCAATATTTTTGGGTTTCATGCTCCCTATCTCAATCAAGTCTACCGCTACTCCTTGCTTTTTAACAGATTCTAAAGTTGCATCACACTCTTTATTTATAAGCTCGTTAAAGGTATGGTTATTTACAAAATCTGTTTTTTCTAGATAGTTTAGAGAGAGGGGAGGAATTTTTAGGTAGTTATGAAATTTTTTTATCTTTAAGAAGGTAACCGTCTTATCCAAAGGACCATCTATTAAAAGTTGTAAAAAGGAGTGTTGATCGATAGAACCTATGTGAGCGATAGGAGTTATCCCAACCCTTTCTTCCCCTTTTCTTTTTCCTAACGATTCTCCAATCAACTGCTCATACCAGCGGTTAAAATCCACTAACATACTGGAATAGGAAAAGAGAACATTGGTTTTTACTTGGGGATAAATCTTATGATAAAAAGCTGCTTTTTGAAGAATGTGCAAAGCTTTTTGATTAAAAAAATCCTCTATTAAGTTTTTAGCCCCCAATAAAATAGATTTTACATCAAAGCCAGCAATAGCTAAGGGAACAACTCCTACGGCACTTAAAACTGAGAATCTTCCCCCAACATTAGAAGGAATATGATAAATTGGGATACTGTTTTCTTTACCCAATTTTTCTAAAGGGGAGGAAGGGTTAGTGATAAAAATGATATTGTCTTTAGAAAGAGAAAGGTCAAACTGTTTAATTACCGCTTTGAATATAGAGATAGTTTCAATAGTTGTCCCAGATTTAGAGATTACAAAAAAAAGGGTATCTCTCTTTTTTATTTTTGAAAATTTTTCTTCTAAATCGATAGGGTCTGGATTTTCTAAGAATATTATCTCTTTGTGATGGATTTGATGTTTTAAAAGTTCATATATCGCTTTTGTCCCTAAAGAAGAACCTCCAATCCCTATTAACGCTATCTTTTTAATATGTGGATAGGAGGGAATATTTTCTAACAGGTTTAAAGAGGTAAAAGGAAGTTCATAATAGCCAGTTATCCCCTCTTCTCTCTCTTTTACAACTCTTTCAAACGCTTTCTTTACACTCCCTTCCAATCCATCGGTATCAAAAAAAAGTTTATACTCAATCATCTAAATCCTTTTCTATCCAGTTAGGAGTCTCTTCTAAGGAGGGGAAGTTTTCCAACACCTGGTAGGGTTTAAACTGGGTTTTATACGCAAAAGAGGCACACCCTTTTACCCAATATCCCAAATAGATCCAGCGTAACCCCAACTTTCTTGCAAGCTCTATTTGGTAAATAAGAGAATAGATTCCTAAGGAGAATTTTCCATAATCTGGATCGTAATAAAAGTAGATAGAGCTTATTCCATCTTCTAAAATATCGATTAAATCAACTCCTACAATCTTATTGTCTATCACATATAAAACCTCTTTACCAAAGTCGTGAGCCCCTACTACAAACTCTTTGTAATAGGTTTTGGTATCGATAGGAAAATAGTACCATCCGCTTTTTTGAGATTTAAATTTATGGTATTTGTTATAAAGTTCTACCCGATATGGGGAAGCGGTTGGTTCTTGAAGCACAACTTTTGTAAAGCGGTTCTTTTTGATAGCTCTTCTTTGACTTTTTGAGGGTTTAAACTTTAAAGCATCTATTCTAATACTTTTACACTCTTTACACCCTTTGCAAATAGGATAAAAATAGGAGTATCCAAACCTTCGCCATCCCCGTTGAATTAGAGCAGTTGTTAAAGCTTTTGTAGCAAAGGGGATAAAGCGGTAATACATCCTATTTTGTCTATTGGGAAGGTAGGGACACTCCGAATCTAGAGTACAAAAATCTACAGAATAACACTCAAAAGATTTCATAAAAAAATTATATCAAATTGGAAGTACTCTAATATGAGGATAATTTAACTTTTCTCTTAAAGTATGCTCTATACCAAAAAGAGTCCCAGTTGTAGCACTAGCACATCCTACACACGCTCCCATATAGCGAATATATACATCTACAAAGTCTCCATTTTCTTGAACCTCAACTATCTCTAGATTACCTCCATCCATTACTAAAAATTGTCTAATACTTTCATCTATAACTTGCTCTATTTTTCTTTTTTTTTCTTCAAAAGGCAGGTCTTTAAACTCCTTAACCTCTTCACTCATTTCCTCTCCTAAGTTATAATTTTTTTTGATGATAACGCAACCCAACTTAAGTTTCTCTTTTTAACTCCTCCTCTATCTTTTCTTTTAACAGCTCTTGAGGAAGAGCAATTCTATCTAAAAATTGGGTTCTGTTAAAAGTCCTTTGCCTTTTTGCTAATTGAAGAGTATGAAGAGAGATATTTTCAAGTAACTCTTTTTTACTCACTTTCCCATCTAAATACTCCAACACCTCTTTAATGCCGATAGCTTTCATTGAGGTTAAAGAGCGAGGATATTTTCTCTCTAACGAAATAACCTCATCGATAAGACCTTTTTCTAACATCTTTTGAGTTCTAGAAAATACTCTTTTCTTTAAAAGAGATTTTTCTACCAAAATCTCAAAAATTTTAAGAGAAGTTACTTTTTTAGGAGGATTGTGTTTAAAAAATAGAGATGGAGCAGTACCAGTAGCTAGGTAGATAGTTAAAGCTTTTTCTATTCTATATCTATCGCTAGGGGAGATTTTTAAAGAGGGGTCTATCTTTTTTAACTTTTCATACGCTCTAGGTAGATCTTTTAACTCTTGTTGAACTGTTTCTATTTGAGAGGGAGAGAGTTGAGGTAGAGGAGAAAGTCCTTGTAATAATGCTTTTAGATAGAAACTACTCCCTCCAACTACAATTAAATTTTTACCTTTCTCCTTTGCTTTCTGTTTAGCTTGTTTATAGATTTCAAAGTAATACCCTACGCTAAAATATTCATCAGGATATATAAGGTCGATCCCAAAATGTTTAACTCCTTTAGTCTCTAACGGTTTTGCAGAGGCTATATCTATCTCTTTATAAATGGAAAGAGAATCTAAAGAGAGAATGTAGGCGTTATGCTTTAAGGCTAACTCTATAGCTAGATCGCTCTTTCCTGAAGCGGTAACCCCAATAATGGCTATCTCTTTCATTTTAAAATTATATTATAATTCCGCCAAAAAGAGGTTAAGATGAGACTATTAAAAGATTTAAGTGAACTGGTAATGTTTAAACACTCTATCTTTAGCCTTCCTTTCATTTTTATAGCGATGTTTACAGCCGCTAAAGGATGGTTTGGATGGAAACTTTTTCTATTAGGAGCTTTAGCAGCCATATTTGCTAGAAATTTTGCAATGGGAGTAAATCGTTACTTAGATAGAGATATAGACGCTTTAAATCCTAGGACTGCTAACCGTCCTAGTGTAGATGGGAGAGTGGATAAAAAGACTCAATTAGTTTTTATTTTTTTAAATGGCACTTTTTTCATTATAACCGCTTATTTTATCAATAAAGTAGCTTTTTGGCTCTCCTTTCCAATTCTTTTAATATTAGGAGCTTACAGCTATTTTAAGCGGTTTAGTGAATTAGCCCACCTTTTTTTAGGTATCTCTTTAGGGTTAGCTCCCATTGCTGGAGTAGTAGCTATAAAAGCAGATATAACCTTGTGGAGTGTATTTTTAGCGCTAGGGGTTATGTTTTGGGTAGCTGGATTTGATCTTTTATACAGTCTTCAAGATATGGAGTTTGATAAAAAAATTGGACTTTTTTCTATTCCCTCAATCTATGGAGAAAGATGTACTCTTTTTATCTCTAAACTGTTCCACGCTTTAAGCATACTTTTTTGGCTGTTTTTTGTAATAGAAGCGAAACTAGGTTTTTTTAGCTATCTTGCAGTAATACTTTCCGCTATTATTCTTTTTTATGAGCATAAAATAGTAGAGAAAGATTTTAAAAAGATAGATAGAGCATTTTTTACTTTAAACGGATATTTAGGAGTTTTGTTTTTAGCACTAGTGGTAATTGATACAGTTTTATGATATAATTTTTTTCCAATGCGCCCGTAGCTCAGCTGGATAGAGCATCAGATTGCGGTTCTGAAGGTCGCAGGTTCGAATCCTGCCGGGCGTGCCAGTAAAATTTTGATGAAGATGATAAAAATTAATGATTATTATTGCTTCTATTCCCTTTTTTTATCTCCTTTGACGAAAAAAATCTATAATTTCTTCCACTTTTAAGTACTCCTTCAGAGTTTTGAGTATAGGATCAAATTATACTCTAAATTTTAAGGAGGTTTATGATGGCACCATCAGAGATTTTAGGGGTAATCTATGGCGCTCTAATGGCTATAGCGGCTGTAATGTGGCTAGGTTTTAATCTTAAAAGAGGCTAGGAGCCTCTTTTTAAAAGCTTTAATTTTCTCTCTTCTAGTGCGTATACTCTTTCACATCTTTTAGCCAACTCAAGATCGTGGGTTACTAAAAAAAGAGCGTTTCCTAAACTTAAATAATCAAAAACCACATCCATCACTTCATTAGCAGTTTTCTTATCCAAATTTCCGGTAGGTTCATCTGCAAAAAGAAGTTTAGGTTTTTTGGTCAAGACCCTAGCTATGCTTACCCGTTGCTGTTCTCCTCCGCTTAATTCGGTAACTTTTTTATCTATAACTCTCTCAATCCCAAACGCCTCTATCAGTTTAGGATCGATCTCTTGTTTAGAGAGTAAAGCGGCAACTTGAATATTCTCTTTAGCACTAAACCCTTTAAAAAGGTAGTGGGATTGAAACACTATTCCCACATCGTAGCGACGAATGGAGGGAAGCTTATCCTTATCGTTATAATAAACATCATACCCAAACAGCTCAACTTTTCCCTTTTGCGGTTTAAGAAGTGTGGAGAGGATATGAAGAAGGGTACTTTTTCCACTTCCGCTAACTCCAACCACAGCAACGGAATCTTTAGAGTGAAGAGATAAAGATACCCCCTCAAAGAGAGGGTAATCAAATTTGTGGGAGATATTTGTAGCTTGTAGAAGTTTCATTCTATTTCATCTGTGCAGCTACCTCAGCGGCAAAATCTTCTTGTTTCTTCTCAATCCCTTCACCCAACTCATAGCGGATAAATTTTACAATTTTTGCAGTTCCACCCGCTTTTTTAGCAGCTTCCTGAATCACTTGAGCAACACTTTTTTTATCATCTTTTACAAACTTTTGTCCTAAAAGAGTGTTTTCCTCTACAAACTTCTTAATTTTGCCCGGAATTATCTTATCGATAATATTGGCTGGTTTCCCCTCTTTCTCTAACTGAACTCTAGCTATCTCTTTCTCTTTTTCTAGAACCTCCTGAGGAATAGAGTTTTCATCTAGATATTTTGGGTTCATCGCAGCTATATGCATCGCCACATCTTTTAAAAGGTCTTTTATAGCCTCACAAACCTCTTCTTTATCGCATACTGCAGCAACTACAACCCCAATTTTTCCACCCATATGAAGGTATCCATTTACAACCCCAGGACCATCTACACAGATTCTATCAAATCGTCTAACTACAATATTTTCCCCAATTTTAGCTATCTCCGCTTTCATATACTCTTCAAAGATAGCTCCATCGATAGTAGTTTTGTAAAGCTCCTCTACGCTCTCTACTCCAACCTCAGCTATATGGGACTTCACTCTCTCAACCAACTTTTTAAAATTCTCATTTTGAGCTACGAAATCGGTTTCTGTGTTAACCTCTACAATAGTGGCACATTTGTAATCGGGGCTAATCTCTACCGCAATAGTTCCTTCAGCAGCTACTCTATCAGCTTTTTTTGCCGCTTTAGCAATTCCCTTTTTTCTTAAAATCTCTATCGCTTTCTCCATATCCCCGTTAGCTTCTTGAAGGGCTTTTTTACAATCCATCATCCCCGCGCCGGTTCGCTCTCTTAACTCCTTAACCTCTTTTGCACTAATTCCCATTACTTCGCCTCCTCCTTCGCAGTTGCTACAGCTTCTGCTGGCTCCACTTCCTCTTTAACCTCAACCAATGCACTTTTTCTTGCTTCTACAATCTCTGTACCTTTAGGAACCTCTTTAGCAGCTTCCTCTTTAATCTCTTCTAAAATCTCTTTTTTCTCCTCTTCAGTTGCTGGGGCAACCTCTTTCTCTTCTTCCATATCTTGTTCTCTTAACTCTTTTCCTTCAATAATCGCTTCCGCTATCTCTTTACAAAAGAGCTGGATACTTCTAATAGCATCATCGTTTCCCGGAATTGGATAGTCGATTAAATCTGGATCGCAGTTTGTATCTAAAGGTGCGATGATAGGAATAGCTAACTTATTTCCCTCTTTAACCGCGATATGCTCTCTTACCGCATCGATAATAAAAAGCATATCGGGGAGCTTTTTCATCTCTCTAATTCCGCCTAAAAAGTTTTCTAACTTCTCTTTTTTTCTCTTTAGCATCAACGCTTCTTTTTTGGTCAAAAGCTCCATCTGACCGCTTTTTTCCATCTCTTCAATAACTTCTAGTT
>JAADFB010000016.1 GCA_013153095.1 Campylobacterota bacterium
CTCTTTTATCCTCTCCACCATCTCCTCCTCTAAGGCTACATCCAACAGCATCAAAGTCCCCTCTTTTATCAACTCAAACGCCTCTTTAATGATGTAGATGGCGATAGCTATCCCAAAAACTCCATCTATCCAGTGCCATCCGGTAAAATAGATAATCGCCAAAGACAAAAGCACAGCAGAATTTGAAAAAAGGTCGGTTTTATAATGCAAAGCGTCCGACTTTATAACCATATTTTGCGTTTTCTTATATACGCTATTTAGATAAACCACCAACGCCCCCGTTAGTAAGATAGAGATAACCATCACTAAAATTGAGCTTCCCAGATACTCTATCTGCCTCTCTTGGATGATATTCATCACACCCTTATAAAAGATAAACAGCCCAGAGATGGTAATAATCGTTCCTTCAATTACCGCCGCTAACGCTTCAATCTTTCCTAAGCCGTAATTGAATTTTTCACTGGGAGCTTTTTCCGCCTTTGAGATTGCAAAATAGTTAAACATCGAAACAGCAATATCTAGAATCGAATCGATAGCACTTGCTAAAACCGCCGTTGAACCGCTCAAAATCCCTACAACCAACTTAATTAGAACCAAGATCCCCGCAACTACACTAGCAACAATGGTTGCACTCTTTTGAAGAGTCATTCCCCACCTTTTGAAGTTTTTTTAAGCCAAAAGTTTAACATAAAGGAGCTAAAGCTCTTTAAGAAGGGAAGCTAGCTGTTTTTCGATTAAAAGTTCGCTTCTGATAAAACTTTGAGGTTCAAAGCGGTCTGATACGATTTTAAAGATTTGAATCGGTTTTTTGTAAAGGTTTGCCACCTCAACCAACGCACTAGCTTCCATATCGGCTAAAGTGGAGATAGGTTTTTTTACAGGTTTCGAGAAGGTGGTACATACTGCAGGAAGAAAGGAGGTTTTAGCTCGTAGATGGAACACTTTCTGAGTATCGAAATCGATAACTTTCTTTATCTCATATAGCTTACCTCGTCCCTCCCCAGCTGCATAACCTATATTGACCAACTTTTTAGGTTTTAATGTTGTCACCGCGTGGGAAAGAGCTGTAGCCGCTTTTATCTTTCCAATTCCCGTAATTAAAAGAAATATCTCCTCTTTCCCATAGATAGAGAAGGGTTTGGAGTTGAACCTTTCCAGTTTATACGCTCGAATAAAAGGAAGTGCCTCAATCTTTGTCGCTGTAACTAGTAGTTTCATCTTTTTTAGTTTAATTATAACAAACATTTCCTTTAGGAAAAACCGTTTTAACCGATAATTGAAAAGAATTTTTAATTAGGAGATCAAAATGTGGTTTTTAGATTTGGATAAAAAAAATATCACTATCCAATATCTCAGTAGTGAATGTAAAAACAAGGAGATTATAAAGTCCTCTATAACCTTTTTAGGAGATGATACCAAAACCAGTTTTACACAGGTATGGTGTGGTGCAAAAGACCCTTTTTGCAACAAGATAGAAGGCTCCTATTTAGAAAGGGTAGAATTTTTAAACAGTTCTAGCTTTTAAGAAACTTTTTTAGATATAATCATATTTTTAAAATCAGACCAATCAGGAGGCTAAAATGGCTTTGGATTCGGCAAAGAAGCGAGAAATTATCGCTAAGTTCGCTAAACACGAAGGTGATACGGGAAGTCCAGCAGTACAGATTGCACTTTTGAGTGAAAGAATCTCCTATCTAACCGATCACCTCAAAGAGCATAAAAAGGATCACGCTTCAAGACTAGGACTTTTAAAACTTGTAGGACAAAGAAAAAGACTTCTTCGCTATCTCAAAAAGAAAGATTACGAGCTGTACAATAGAGTTGTTTCCGAGCTTGGAATTAGAGGTTAATGGGAAAAAAGCTTTTTATAACTGCTACAAATACCAATGTAGGTAAAACCTATACCACTTTAGAGCTTTTTAAGATAGCCCTCAAAAAAGGCTTAAAGCCTTTGGCTATCAAGCCTATCGAAACCGGAGAAATATGTGCAGATGGATTGCAACTTCTTGAAGAATGTAAAAAAATCGATCCCTCTTTAACCTTAAAAGATATTGTAGTTTATCACTTTCCTCTCCCAGCAGCTCCTTATGTGGCTAAAGGGGATAAAAAGATAGAGATTGAAAAGATTTTAGATAGGATTGAAGCTTTAGCTCAAAAAAGCGATCTCCTTCTTATTGAGGGTGCAGGGGGCTTGATGGTTCCAATTGAAAGGGAGTTTTTTATAATCGATCTTATTAAACTTACTGCACCAGCTCTTTTGGTTACCCCTTCTAAGCTAGGATGTATCAACGATACTTTATTGTCGATGGAAGCTTTAAAAAGAAGAGGGATAAAATTTAGCTGGTATGTAAACTTGTATCAGGATAGGGACTCCTTTTTTAAAGTCACCTATCCTTTTTATAAAGACTATTTTAAAGAGGTTCCTCTAGATTTAGAATTAGTATTCAATAGTTATCCTCACTGGGATTGATCGAAGCGGTTGGGAAGAGTATTTTACGATCTCTTTTCCCATAACTCTAGCGTAGTTTTTATACTCTATTATTCTCTTATTTTCACTCCTATAAACCGTTTTACATCTTCTAACCCGCTGATAACTGGGAGGAGGCGGGGGTTCTTTTTGTGCTAGGTTTTGTCCAATGATAGAACCTAAAATCGCTCCTCCCACCATCGCTGCAGTTTTTCCTCCACCTTTACCTATTTGGTTTCCTAAAATTCCTCCTGCCGTTCCCCCAATTATCGCTCCTAAGGCATCCCCTGTACTTGGCGAATTACGATACTGCTGTACTGGAACTTCCTCTTCCCAACACTCTTGGGTAGGAACTTGGTTAGAAACGACTCTTTCAACCTCTACACTTCTATAAACTGGAACCTCTTGAGTTAAAGTTACTACTTCTCCATTTAACCAAGCAAAAAGAGCGGTAAAGAGTATAAGTTTTCTCATATCTAAACTCCGCTTTTTTTGTATAATATAGCAAACCAATGTGAAAGAATTGTGAAATGGCCAAACATCTAATCAGTACTCGCGATTTTAGTATCGAAGAAGTGGAAGAGATTTTTAGGGATGCTACTAAATTTCTTCAAACAGATTCCCCAAAAAAGGTATTAAAAGATCGTCTAATAATTACTATCTTTTTTGAAAATTCCACTAGGACTAGAAGCAGTTTTGAGGTTGCGGCTAAAAGGTTGGGGGCAGAAGTTGTACATTTAGATGTTTCTAAGTCTTCAACCGCTAAAGGGGAAACCCTTTTTGATACCGCAGCAAATCTAGATGCTATGGGACCAGATGCGATAGTTGTAAGACATCAAGACGCGGGTGTACCTTATATTCTCTCAAAATATGTTAGCTGTTCCTTAATCAATGGAGGAGATGGGGCACACGCTCACCCAACTCAAGCACTTTTAGACCTGTTTACCATTAAAAAGTATCTCAAAGAGGTAAAGGGTAAAAAGATAGCGATTGTGGGAGATATAAAAAACTCTAGAGTGGCAAATTCTAACATAGAACTTTTAAGCAGATTTGGGATGGAGGTTATCTTGGTTGCTCCTCCCCACTTTTTGCCAAAAACCTCTCTGCCTTATAGCTACTCTTTGAAAGAGGTTATCGATGAGGTTG
>JAADFB010000023.1 GCA_013153095.1 Campylobacterota bacterium
CACACTCTAAAATTCTATACTCCCCATCTTTTCCAACCGCTATATCACACGCCCAATATTCAGCATTTGCAGCTTTGCTAACCTCAACCGCCAGATCCAAAACCCCCTTAGGCACATCCATATAATCCATACTTCCACCCTGACTGGTGTTTGTAAGCCAATGTCCTTTAGGCGGTCTCCTCCAAAACGCACATACAGGTTTATGTCCAATAAGCATAACTCTAACATCAGCTTCCATAGGAACAAAGTCTTGAACATAGATAGGGCAGTATTTTTTCTCTTCTAAAAGCTTTTTAGCTTCCTCATAACTATCTACCTTATGCACATAATATCCCCCATAATTACTAGGTCCATAGCTTCGTTTAATAATTTTTGGATAGGTGGTGTTTTTTAAAAACTCCAGCCCCTCCTCTTTGTTATAAAAGATATAAGTTTTTGGAACGGGGATATCATATTTCCAGCAAAAACGGGTTACATTCTCTTTAGATTTATTGGCAAATTGGGAATCTAGACTTGGAATAAATTTCACATTTGGAAGTTTTCTAGCTATTTTTCTAAAAGTTTCGTAAGCTGTAGCAGGAATATTTCCTATCAATACATCGATCTTTTTACGCTTAACCTCTTCTACAAATCGATCTTCATCCCCTTTCCAATGATAAACAACCGTTTCTATCTTTTCTGGCCAACCTCTAAAGTTACTCTTGTCAAAAAAGCGTAACACATAGTCTAGATACAGTAAACCTATCTTGGGCAATCTTTTCATAGAACTCCTTTTATTTTCTCCCAATATATGGCTAAAACAGCACCAAAACGCCTAAAACTTCTTTGCATTATCGACAACGCCTGCCCTTTTTTAAGCTTTTTTTTCACTTTTTTTAGGAGCTTCTTTTTTAACCCGTTTTTCTATAAGCTCTACAATCTTTTCTATCTTTTTATCGTTAAAATTTAAACCCAACTTTTCCTGCTCCGGGGTGGCAAAAGCTGGTATTCCATTTACTTCTAAAACGACATATTCTTCTTTTTCTCTATCATAAATAATATCCACTCCTGCTATCTCAATTCCGATAGCTTGAGCTGCTTTTTTAGCTAACTCTATCACCTCCTCTCCACAATCCTCTCTTAAAATTACGCTTCCTCCACTGGTTACATTGGTTCGCCAATCCCCTTTTTTAGCTTTTCTTCCATAACAAGCTATAAATTCACCATCTACTAAATCGACCCTAAAATCGCTCCCATCATAATCGATAAACTTTTCAATATAGAAAAACCTCAGCCCAGTATGGTTTAAAAAAGGTAAAATCATATCCAACTTATCTTTACTATCCACTAATGCCATTCCTATACCGCCCCATCCATCTACCGTTTTAAAAACCGCTTTTCCCCATTCTAACACTTTATTTCTAATGGTTTCTACATCCTCTCGATGGCACAAAAAGTAATCTGGAGTTCTAATATTGTGCTGACGTAAAAGATCGTTGGTTTTAAACTTGTCCTCACTAATCCTAAAAGCTCTAAAGTTATTAATACATTCGGTATGCTCGTTTAACGTTTCGTAAAGGTAAACCTGATATTTTGTTTGTTCTCCAGCGTTATAACTAAAAAAACAATCTAATTCATACAGATTTAACCCATCCAAGATCAACTTTCCATTTTCTGCAACTGCATAGCGTAGATTTAATCCTGTAGAAACGATATGCCCTCTTTCTTGAAGTTGAGCTACCATCTTTTTCTCTATCCTATCTCCTCCCCCATTTTGATACATCCAGATACCTATATGTGCCATAATTACGCTCCTTTTAGAAAGGTTTAATCTCAAAACCGATAATACTTTAAAACTAATTAAAGGAGATTAAAATGGGCTATGATTTTAGGGAGTTGGAGGAGTTGGTAAGGATAAATTCTTACACAAAAAATAAGGAGGGGGTGGATAAAAACGGGGAGTTGATGAAAGAGAAGTTTGAAAAGTTAGGCTATAAAACCACCGTTTTTAAACGGGATAAGTTTGGAAACCATCTTTGGTTTAAATCCCCCAAAAAAGAGGGAAAAAAGATGTTACTTCTAGGACATCTAGATACCGTATTTCCGCCTGGAACTTTTGAGATTTTTAGAGAAGATGAGGAGTGGATCTATGGACCTGGGGTATGTGATATGAAGGGGGGAAATATGGTGATGGTAGAGGCGTTGCGTTCTCAAGATAAGATTTTTAATATCGATATTTTTTTAGTAAGTGATGAGGAGATAGGGAGCGATGATTCTAGACCTTTAACCTTCGAGATAGCTAAAGAGTACGATTATACCCTGGTTTTTGAAGCAGCAGGGGAAAATGGAGAGATTGTAACTGCTAGGAAAGGGATAGGGACTTTTTATATCGATATTGAAGGTAAAGCGGCTCACGCAGGGAACAACTACTCTTTAGGAATCGATGCTAATGTGGAAGCTGCCCACAAAATTTTAGCTCTTTCCCATCTAACAAACTTGAAAGAGGGAACTACTGTAAATGTAGGAAAAATTGAGGGGGGGATTGGAGCTAACACAGTTAGCCCATCTGCTAAATTGCTATTTGAAGCTAGATTTACCTCTACAAAAGAGAGAGATAGAGTTTTAGAAGAGATTAATGAGATTGTTAACACCTCCTTTGTAAAAGGAAGTGAGGCTAAGTTAAGCGGTGGTTTGCAGCGGGATGTTATGGAAGAGACTCCTAGACAGCTGGAACTGATTGAAAAAATAGAGGAGTGGACGCAACAACAACTTTTAACTCAAAAGCGGGGAGGGGGAAGTGATGCCAATATCGCTGCAAGTAGTGGAAGTGTAACGTTGGATGGGTTTGGACCTTACGGAGATGGGGATCATACTATCCACGAAAGGGCTAATAAAAAAAGTTACTTTGATAGAATAGAGTTAGTTGGGAAAATATTTAAAGGGTTCATCTCAAGTTTATAAGTTGTGATATAATTAATAAATTATGAGAAAAAGTTTTACATTAGTTGAAGTTATTATTGCTGTTGTGATATTGGCGTTAGTAGGGGTGGCACTTTTAAAAAGTGGGGCGATCAATATAAGTGCGTTGGAAAGAATTAGTAAAAAAGATAATTTTGTAGACTTAACCACTATAATCGTTAATCATCGTAACCCCGATTTTAACCATCTTACTAAAGCGTTGGAAGATTTTTTACCCAACCTAAGTATAGATGATGACGAATTGAGAAAGCTTTTAAAAGAGAAGTTTAAATATCAAGAGTATGAGATTAAGATAAAACCTCCTACAATGGAGGAGTTTGAGGAGATAAACTTTTCTGATGAGGTAGAAGAGGATGAGGAGAAAGAACAGTTTCAAAGTCCCATAGAAATCTCTTTAATCAAACTCTCCTTACAAAATGAGGAGGGAGGGGATTATCTTTACATATTGGAGCTTCGTGAATAGAAGAGCTTTTACCTTGATAGAGTTGATGGTCTCTATCGCCCTTACTACGATAGTGGTTTTTTTTCTTTATAAAGCTCTTTCAAATCAAGAAAGAGCTACCGAGATTTTAGCCAAAAACGCGAATGAGTTAAGTGTAAAAGATAAACTGTTTCAACTCCTTTTTTTAGACCTTTCCCAAGCTCAAGAGGTAAAAATTCAACATCTTTTCAATAAAGATTACAAGATTTTAACCTTAAAAACTTCCAACTCTCTCCATCAAATTCCTTTCCCCTATGTAAGCTATTTTGTTCACGAGAGAAATAGAACCTTAGTTAGACTGGAATCGGCTTATCCTATAAAATTTCCGGTAGAGTTTGAACAGGTGAAAAAGACATTTGCCGACCCTCTAGTTTCAGATGTTAAAAAGTTTATAGTAATAGATGTGATGCAAGGGGGTGGATTAGGTAGAGAGCTTCTACCTGGAGAGCGTCCCCCTCCTAAAAAAAAGAAAGAGGATAGCTCTAAAGAGTATCTTCTTTTTCTAAAATGGAAAAAAGATCGAATTATTATGGATGTAAAAAAGTAAGGAGATAAAACTTGTGTCGGTACCGTTATATAGGAAGGAGTGGGTTAAAAGTTAGCGTCATTGGACTAGGGACGATGACCTTTGGCTCTACTACGTCAAGAGGAGAGGCGTTTAAAATTTTAGATAGAGCGTATGAGGCTGGGATTAACTTTTTTGATACTGCTGAACTTTACCCTGTCCCTCCTCAAAAAGAGCTAGTAGGACTAACTGAAAGTATTGTAGGAGATTGGTTAAAAACTAAACCTAGAGAATCGATTATCTTAGCAACTAAAGTTGCCGGAGGTTCTAGCGGATGGTTTACCCCCCCGGTTAGATTCGGTTTAACCGCTATGGATCGATTTCATATAAAAAGAGCAATCGAAGGTTCTCTTAAAAGACTAAAAACTGACTATATCGATCTTTACCAGATGCACTGGGGGGATAATGTTGTTCCGTTAGAGGAGAGCTTAAGAGCGTTTGATGAGTTAGTTAAAGAGGGAAAAGTTAGATATATTGGAACTTCTAACGATACCGCCTATGGGTTAACAAAAGCTACACTGATAGCTAAGTATGAAAATCTAGCTAGATTTGAATCGATCCAAAACAACTTTAGTATCTTAAATCCTAGATTTTTTGATGAACTTGAACAAGTATGTAGAAAGGAAAATATCTCCTTACTTCCTTACTCACCTATAGCTGGAGGAATTTTAAGCGGGAAATATAACCAATCCTATATCCCTCCCGATGCTAGATTTTCCATTTACTTAAAGTCTCCCATTAGGAGAGTTAGAGAACACGCTAAAAAGTTTTTTAATGAGAAAAGTTTAACTGCTACATCTGAGTTTTTAAAGATAGCTAAAAGATTTGATTTTCATCCAGTTACCCTAGCAGTAGCTTATAGTAAGCATTTTGATTTTGTGGCTTCTACGATTGTGGGTGCTAGGAAAGTTGAACAGCTTGAACCGATTTTAAAAGCGTTTGAGGTTACTTTACCTCGAGAGGTGTTAAAGGAGATTAAGAAGCTTCAACAGCGCTACCTCTACCCTATGGGTTAGAGGTTAGAGCTATTGCTTCGATCTCTATTAAAGCGTCTTTTGGAAGTCTGCTTACCTCAACTGTACTGCGAGCGGGTTTATGGTTCTTAAAAAACTCCTCATAAATTTCATTGACAACCTCAAAATCCTCTATATTTTTTAAGAAGATGGTTGTTTTTATCACCTTCTCTAAAGAGGAGTTCCCCGCCTCTAATACCGCTTGTAGATTTCTTAACACCTGTTGGGTTTGAGCCTTGATATCATTTTTTATCATCTCTCCGCTAGGTGTTAAAGCTATCTGTCCGGAGGTAAAAAGTAGATTTCCAACTTTTACCCCTTGAGAATAAGGACCTATTGCTTGTGGAGCGTTAGATGTTGAGATCGTTTCCATCATTTTATCCTTTAGTTGCATCGATAAAGATTTTTTTGTATAATTCCCTCATCGGGGTGTGGCGCAGCCTGGTTAGCGTGCTACCTTGGGGTGGTAGAGGTCGCGGGTTCAAATCCCGCCACTCCGACCAGTTACTGCTTAAAATTTTTAATAGCCTCTTCTAAAATATGTTGAGCTTCCTCTTTACCTTTATATTCTTTAACTTTAACCCATTTGTTAGGTTCTAAAATTTTGTAAGTTTCAAAGAAATTTTTGATTCTATCTAAAGTATGTTTAGGAAGATCGAATATAGAGTCTATATCGGCATAAGTAGGATCAACTTTAGTAATTGGAACTGCTATAAGTTTTTCATCCATCCCGCTCTCATCTTCCATAATTAACACCCCTATCAATCTACATTTTATTACACTTGCGGGTACTAAGGGATAATCGGTAATTACTAAAATATCGGCAGGATCGCCATCTGAAGCTAAAGTATTAGGAACAAATCCATAATTGGCCGGATAATACATCGCGCTATACATCACCCTATCTACCCATACCATCCCGCTAGTTTTATCGATCTCATACTTGATATTAGAACCGTACGGAATCTCTATTACTGCGTGAACTTTATCAGGATTTTCTCCATATCCGATTTTAGAGAGGTTCATAAACTGCTCCTTGAAAAATTTTAGTTATTATATACACAAAACGGTTAAAAGGGGGAAGAGTGAAAAAAGCGGTTGTTATTTTAAGTGGAGGAATGGATAGCACAGTAGCAGGATTTATAGCCAAAAATGAAGGATATGAGATTATTGCACTTCATTTTAATTACTCTCAGCGAACTCAAAAAAAAGAGGAAAAAGCGTTTTTTGAGATTGCAAAAAGTTTAAAAGCTGAAGAGATTTACAATATCGATCTACCTTTTTTCTCCCAAATAGGAGCTACTGCGTTAATAGATACCTCTTTAGAAGTTCCAACAGATGGGATAAAACCAGGAGTACCTATAACCTATGTACCTTTTAGAAACGGAATCTTTTTAAGTATAGCTGCAGCTATTGCAGAAAAAGAGAACGCACAATCAATCTTTTTAGGAGTAGTTGAAGAGGATAGTAGCGGTTATCCCGATTGTAGGGAGAGTTTTATTAAGGCGATGGAGAAAGCCATAAATTTAGGAACTAAACCACAAACGAAAATAACTATAAAAACCCCTTTAATCCACCTAAAAAAAGGGGAGATTGTAAAACTAGGAGCAAAATTAAATGTACCTTTTGAAAAAACTTGGAGCTGTTATAAAGATTCTACTTTAGCGTGTGGAGTGTGTGATAGTTGTAGACTTAGACTTAAAGGATTTAAAGAAGCTGGAATAGTAGACCCAATCCCCTATAGTAGGTTTTTGTAGTATAATTTAATCCAAAAACAAAAGGATGTAAGAATGACGTTTAGAACCCATATAGCTTTTGCTACTACTGTAGCATTGCCGGGACTAATATATCTTCATTCTATCCACGCTATTACCGCTCAAGAGTTTATCGCTTTAGTTGTTACTATCTCAATAGGTTCACTTCTACCAGATTTAGATCATACCCAATCCTATATTTCAAAAAAGATACCAATTCTCCCTCAAATAATTGCCTTTTTTACCTCCCATAGAGGATTTACTCACTCCGTTTCAGGAATTATAGCCGCTACCGTTACTTTTACAGCTATAGCTCTTTTTTTCTCCTTACCTTTGATCTTAGTTGTGGGGTTTATGGTAGGATATATCTTACACATCTTAGGGGATGCGATGACAGTTAGCGGAGTAAAAGTATGTTGTGGATACAAGCTCTATTTAGTCCCTAAACCATTACGCTTTAGAGTAGGTTCTTCTAAAGAGAAGGTCTATTTTGCCATTTTTAGCGCGCTAATCTCCTTAGAAACCTTATTTGCAGTCTCAACTTTAAGTGAAAAGTTTATCCCTCTTCTTTACGCTTCTTTACATATGTTTACTAAGTAGTTTCTGTTTTGTCTAATGGCTTCATACAAAATTATCCCTACACTTACTGCAAGGTTAAGGCTTCTGCCTTCCTTGCTAAAGGGAATTTTTATCGCTCTTTCCCACTCTATCACCTCTAAAGGTAATCCCTTAGTTTCACTTCCAAAAACTAAATAATCCCCTTTTTGATAGGAGACATCAAAATAGCACTTTTTAGCTTTGGTTGTGGCAAAAAAACACCTTTTAAGATCGACCCCTCTTAAAAAATGGTCTAAACTTTCCCACACTTTTAAATCCAATCTATCCCAATAATCTAAACCTGCTCTTTTTAAAGCTTTTTGACTCAATTCAAATCCCAACGGTTTTACCAGATGTAAAGTAGCCCCACTATTTACGCAAATTCTTCCAATGTTTCCGGTATTAGGAGGAATTTGAGGATGAACTAATACTACATTAAACATTAAAAAATTACCGTCCTATTTTCATATACAAAAATTCTATCTTCAATTGCTAACCTCAGCGCTCTAGCTAAAACGGTCTTTTCAATATCTCTTCCCACCCTTCTCATCTCTTCCCAGCTAAAGGTATGATCTACACTTAGTACATCTTGGGCAATTATAGGACCTTCATCCAAATTATCATTTACAAAATGGGCAGTAGCTCCAATAATTTTTACTCCACGCTCATAAGCTTGTTTATAAGGGTTGGCTCCAATAAATGCGGGTAAAAAAGAGTGGTGAATGTTGATAATTTTGTTTTCAAACTTCTTTACAAAAGAAGGAGTTAAAATTCTCATATATTTGGCTAGAACTATGTAATCTAATTGAGGAAACCGGTTTAAAACTTCTAAAATCTTTTTTTCATGTTCTTCTCTAGAGAGGTTTTTATGAGAGATATAAAAATAGGGAATATCAAATTTTTTAACAAGCGGTTGTAAAATATCGTAGTTGCTAATTACAGCTAAAATCTTTGCTTCCAGCTCTTTATCAAAGTGACGAATTAAAATATCTCCTAAAACGTGACTCTCTTTTGTCGCCATTAAAATAATCTTTTTTTTATGAGGGGTGATAACTTTTACATTAGCTTCTTGTGGAAGAACTTTTTTTAATGCAGTTTTTAATTCCTCCTTCTCTATCTCCCCTACTACTACACTTCTCATAAAAAACTTGTTTTTTAAAAGGTCTACAAACTCATCATTTTTCTGGATATTTAACCCCTGTTCAAAAAAAATTTTAGAAACTCTAAAAACTAATCCTTTCTCATCGGGACAATCGATCAATACTCGATAAGTTTTCATACCTTGAACCTTTCCCTAACAAACTTTAAACTTCTCCTTCTTAACTCCTCTCCTAACTCTTTTCCTTTAAAACCTTCCTGTAAAAGATGGAACGGTTTAATCGGTTCTAGCCGCTTCTCCCATATACCTAGCTCTTTAGCTCTTTGTTGCACATCTTTTTTGTAGTTTCCTAGCCAAAAAGAGAGAGGATATTTTAACGCCAATCCTGCTAAAAAACGGTCTCCTCTTTTTTTGGGGAGAGATTTTTGAAATTTAAAAACCTTATAGTATTCTTTGGGAGCTTGAAGCTTCTCTAAAAAAAGAGAGAAGGGTTTATGAAGATTTTTACCTAGAATGTAAAGAAAATAGAACTTATATAACTCTTTTTGAAAATTTTCCTTTTCTTTTGCTAACTCGAGGGCTGTTTTTAAAAAAGATTTAGAAGGAAAAGAGGTTTTAAAAATTTTTCTATCCAGATGCAATCTATAAAGTGCAAAAACCCCATAGTGGGGATAACTTCCCTTAAACATCTTTTCAAACTCCCAAAAAATTCTCTCTTTACTTAGATCATTTAAGGAGATTTTATCCATAATTTCTAAGCTTTTTTTCTCTATTTTGTATCCAAACCTTGCACTAAATTGCATTCCTCTTAAAACTCTTAAGCTATCCTCTTTAAACTTTTTTTCATTAATAATTCTTATCTTCCTGTTTTTTATATCCTCAATTCCTCCCCAAAAATCTAATAGTTCTCCTGAGTAAATATTTAACATCAACGCATTCATCCTAAAATCGCGCCTAATACTAGCCTCTTCTTCATCTTTAGCTACCTTAACTTTAAAACCTCGATGCCCCTCTCTCACTTTACTTTCCACTCTAGGAAGAGAAATATCTATGCTCTCTCTCCATTTATACACAAAAAAGCTTTTACCAACCCCTTTTGCTCCCAACTCTTTCATTAATTTTTCAAACTTTTTAACCTCTATCCCATAAACTTCTATATCCATATCTTTTAAAGTTATATCTCGTTGATTAAGCTCTTTTTGAACCATATCTCTAACAGCTCCACCTACTAGGTAAACCCGTTTAGAGTAGGGAGCAAAAAAGGTTTTTAAATAATTCAGCTGATTTAAAAGATTTTTAGGAAGATAAGAGAAAAGATGAGGGTAAAAACCCCCACTTTTAAAGTTCACTGGCATATTGGGCAATAAGAGAACCCATTTCTGAAGTAGTAACCACCTCTTTAGCATCAAAGGCAGCTATATCTCTAGTTCTATAACCCTCTTTTAGCACCTTTTTAATCGCCTCTTCGATTCTATTAGCCGCTCTCTCCTCACCAAATTGATACTTTAACATCATAGCCGCACTTGCTATCATAGCAATGGGGTTAGCTATCCCTTGTCCAGCTATATCGGGGGCGCTTCCATGAATTGGCTCATACAGCCCATATTTTTCTCCAATACTAGCACTTGGTAAAAGCCCTATCGAACCACTAAGCATACTTGCTTCATCACTTAAAATATCTCCAAAGATGTTACCAGTAACTATAACATCAAACTGTTTAGGGTCTCTAACCAGCTGCATAGCCGCGTTATCTACATACATATGCTCTAACGTTATTTCCGGGAACTCTTGAGCTACTTCATTTACCGTATCTCGCCATAGCTGACTTACTTCTAGCACATTTGCCTTATCTACAGAGGTTACTTTTTTGTTTCTTTTCATAGCAATTTCAAACGCTTTTTTAGCGATTCTTCTTACCTCATCTTTAGTATAAACCATTGTGTTGAAAGCTTTTTCCCCCTCATAACCTCTAGGCTCTCCAAAATACAATCCTCCTGTTAACTCTCTTACCACTATTAAATCGCTTCCCTTAATAACTTCCGGCTTTAAGGTGGAAGCGTTGATAAGTTCATCATAAACTCTAACTGGACGTAAGTTTGCAAACACTTCTAACGCTTTTCTTAGTTTTAAAAGACCAGTTTCGGGACGCTGATCTCTAGGAAGATCATCCCACTTAGGACCTCCAATAGCCCCAAAAAGTACCGCATCGGCACTTTTTGCGATCTCAATGGTTTCGGGAGGGATAGGAGTTCCTTTCATCTCTATTGCGGAGCCGCCTAAAAGTGCTTCCTTATAGGTTATCTCTAAATCCTCTTTTACGCTAATTGCATCTAAAACTTTAACCGCTTCGTCTATGATTTCAGGACCTATTCCATCCCCTTTAATCAACGCTACAGTATATCTTTTCATTTTCGCTCCTGTAAAAGCTGAGCTTTAGCATAGTTGATAAGTCCTCCACACGCTAATAACTCTTGCATAAAGGGGGGTATTGGAGAAAAGGTATATTCTACCCCTTTATTTAAATCTTTTATCACCCCTTTTTCCATATCGATACTTATCAAATCTCCCTCAGCTATTTTATCGGCAGAAGGAAGCTCAAAAATAGGCAATCCCATATTAAAAGAGTTGCGATAAAAGATTCTAGCGAAACTTTTTGCTACAACTGCAGCTACTCCAGCAGCTTTTAAAGCTATAGGGGCGTGTTCTCTACTACTTCCACACCCAAAATTTTCTCCTGCGACAATAATGTCTCCAGGTTGAAGTTTTTTTACAAATTCAGGATCGGCATCTTCCATAATATGTTTTGCAAGTTCGTGAGGATCGGAGGTGTTGAGGTATCTAGCGGCGATAATTAGATCGGTGTCTATATTATCCCCAAATTTCCATACCTTTCCGGTAATGACATTCATCCAATCTCCTAAAGTTTTTGACGATTTTATCAAAAAAGGATTCAAAATACAAAAGGTTAGAAATTTCTAAAAAGGTTGGAGTAAGTTTTGTTGGTAAAAGACAATTTCTGTCGCTTTATTGTTGTATACTTCTTCCATATTTTCACTTCTAAAGGATAAGAAGATGGAAAAATTATTAATTACTACTTTAGGAGCAGGAAGTAAAGGTAGGGATGGTGAGGGTGATTATGAGACTACCAATTATATTTTAGAAGGGAAAAAATATTCTAGCACTTTATCTTCTCTTCCTATTATCAATCATTATAAAATTAATAAAGTATTTTTCATTGGAACAAGTGGATCTATGTGGGATAATCTGTATTTAAGAGTTGGAGGAGAAAACGAGGAGTATTTAGGTCTACTTATAGAGAAAAAAGCAGATAAAAACTTAAGGGAAGAAGATTTAGAAGAGTTAGAAAGAACTATAGATAACCATTTAAATTCTCAGGGATCTAAATGTATTCTTATAGATTATGCTAAAAATGATGAAGATGAGATTTGGGACAATTTTGAAAAAATTATAAAAATCCAGGAATATTTATCAGGTGATGAAGAGATCTATTTAGATATTACCCACGGGTTTAGATATATGCCTATTTTAAATATTTTTGCTTTAGAATTTCTATCTCAACTTAATGAGAAACTCAAGCCAAAAAAGATTTTTTATGCTATGTTAGATAAGAAGTATTCTCCTATTGTAGATTTCAGTATCTTCTTTGAGCTGTTGGAATGGGCAAAAGCTGTAGAAGAGATGGAAAATTTTGCTTCGCTTAATAGATTAGTAACTTTGGCTAGAGGAAAAATTAAAGAAGAGGAGCTAAAAGGTCTAAAAGAAATGGAAGAAGCTTTTAAAATAGCTAATATGAGTGCTATCCATAAGGCATTAAAAAATTTGAATGCTAAGCTGGATCATTTAAAAGAAAATGATAATAAAGTTATAAAATTACTTATTCCCAACATAGAAAAATTTATAAAAGAGTTATATACTCCTACCTTAAGCGAATTTCAATTTAAGCTAGCTAGGTTTTTTGAAGATAAACATAATTTTGCCCTAGCTTATATAGCGTTTGCAGAGGCTATAGTGACTTATATATGTGAAAAGAGAGAATTAGGAGAATGCACTAAGAAAGAAATTCGAGATGAGGTGAAAAAAATAATTAGAGAAGGAAATGAATATCCTTTTGATTCTAAAAGAAGAAAGCTTGCTAGACTTTATAAAAAGATAAGTTTTATAAGAAATGGGATAGCCCATCAAATAACTACTAACAATCCTAAACTCAATATAGAAAACTTTCCTAAATATTATAAAGAAGTTAGAAAACTATTAAAGGAAACATTTTGAGAAAAATGTACCTTTTTTTTTCACATCAATTGACTTCTTCACAATATCAAGAAGCTAAAGAGAAATGGGGAGTAGAGGAATTTGTTTCTCTCCCTCCCCATTTACAAAAACTCTTTTCTGAAGTTCCTCCCGAGATAGAGGATCTAAGCGAATATATAAGGCCATTTATCTCTTTTATCTTAGAAACTTACAAAAAAGAAGATTTAATCCTTCTCCAGGGAGAATATGGAATTGTATATAAATTAGTAAATATTTCAAAATCTATAGGAATAATTCCTATCTATTCTACTACTGTAAGGAAAATTGTAGAAAAAAAAGTGAAAGGAAAGGTTGTAAAAGTTTCAGAGTTTTCTCATGTGCTATTTAGGAGATATTGATGGCAAAGTTAGAAAATCTTATTGAATTTCTTTCCTATGTGAATAGGAATAAGGGATTTTGTACTAAAGATGTTGCCCAACTATTTGAATTAACTCCTAGAACTATTCAAAGATATAAAAAGGAGTTGGAAATTCATTTTAAAATTCACTTTTATTCAGTAGGAAAGGGATGTTATGAGATATTTAACCCTAATGCGTTAGAAGACCTCTTTACAAACCCTACAAAAAGTAAACAGCTAGAAAAAGTGTTTGAAATTTTATCTATCTCATTAGGAAATAACGACCTATTAGAGCAGTTTAATATTTCTCCTAAATTGAAAAACACCCTATTAAAAAAACATCAAGAGGTATTTAAAATTAGAGGTTACCCTTTTGAGGAGCTAGAAGGGAATAAAAAGGGGTTAATTAATAAGTTAAAAAGAGCTATTATCTATAAGTATTATAGCGAGATAACTTATACCCCTTCAGATCATCCAGTTGTATTTAAACAAGCCAAACCTTTAAAAATAGTATTTGCGGAAGGAAATTGGTATTTAGCTATCCTTACTAAGGAAACGTTAAATGGTGGATTTAAGTTCTTACGTATAAATTTTATAGAAAATATAAAACTTCACCCTCAAACTTTTCAGGTTAACTATAAGGCAAAAGAGTTTATAGAAAACTTTCAATCACTTTTTTCTTCATTTGATGGAGAGTACTTTGAGGTAAAAGTAAGAATTGATAAAGAGATTTCTAGATTTTTTAGGGTAAAAAAACATCTTCCTTCTCAAAAGATTATAAAAGATGAGGGAGATCTAATTCTTTCTTACACCATAAATAATAAGAAAGAAATTCTCCATTTAGCTAAAAAATGGCTTCCTCATATGAGGATTTTAGAACCTTCTTACCTTCAAGAAGAATTGCTAGAGATGATTAGATCTTTTTTAAATAAAAGGTAAAAAAGCGAAGCCAACATTACCAACAAAATGAGACTATTCAAATATTTTCAAATAGAGGTAATTTTGAGTATCCGGTCTCCTATTTTTATGGGGTTTTCTATTTATAAAAATTTAAAATTAGCCCTTAAGGAAGTTACTTGCATAAATCCCTCTTATCATTGTGAAAAATGTTTTCATCAAAAAGAATGTATTTATTTCCAGTGGTTTTTTGAAAAAGAACCACCTTTTAGAATAGATTTTTATCTATCTTCACCAACCTATTCTTTTAGTATCTATCTCTGGGATGAGAAAAATTATCCCTACCTTTTGAGCGCCATTTCAATAATGTTAAAGAAGTTAGAAAAAAAAGAAAATCCCACTTTCCTTATAAAACCTCATCAAAAGGAGGTATGCTATAAGATAACACCTCAGCTCATCAACTCCAACTTTTTTAACCTTTCCCTAAAACTTTCTACTCCTATTAGGATGAGAGAAGAGGGGAGAGTTATTAGGAAAGTAGGCGAGAAAGAGATAGTAGATTTTTTAAGTAAAGAATTGGAGATACCCCTTCCTTTACCTCAAAAAACAACATTTAAAAGGAGATTTTTTCTAGAGTTTTACAAAATTGGAGGAACCGTAGGAAAATTATACCTAGAAGGAGTAGATTTTAATCTGTACTATGCTTTAAAAATTGGGGAGATTATAGGTATTGGAGAGTTAAGAAAAATGGGGTTTGGAAAAATTGAAGTAGAGGAGATAAAATGATAAAAGAAGGGGATAAAATAGCTTTGATGGCATTACTACATGATATAGGTAAATTTAGAGAGAGAGCTAGGATAGAATTGGGAGAAAAGTTTGATTCGAAAAAGTATAGATTTCCTCACGCTCATCATACCGCCGAATTTTTAAAAGAGTATTTTCCAATTTTATCCTCCTACCATCGCTATGCTTATTCTCATCATAATCCCCAGGATAAAAATAGTTGGATCATAGCTATTGCCAATAGAATGGCTCATAGTGTTAGTAAAGAGCAATATGAAAAATATAACCAAGAAGGGTCTAAAGAAGACGAAAATGTGAGATTAATTAATCTTTTTAATTCAAAAAAGGAGTATCCACTAACTTCCTTAGAGGTTGAAAATATAATAAAAGAGTTCTCATCAGAAGAAGGTTATGAAACTCTATGGAAAAGGTTTAAAGAAGATTTAAAAAAGATAGATACCAATAATTTAAGTGGTGTAGATCTTCTTTCTATAGATTATCTCCTTAAAAAATACACAACTTTTATTCCCGCTATCACTAATTGGGAAAAGTTAAAAGGTAAAACTTCGTTGTACGATCATCTCCATTTAAGTGCTGTATTTGCTCAAGCTATTTTTAAACTACCAAAAGAACATCAAGATAATCTTATTGAATCTTATAAAACTGGAGATGAAAAATCTCAAAGAGAGTTTTTACTTATAAATGGAGACTTCTTTGGAATCCAAGATTTTATTTTTAATGAAGTAGAAACACGCTTTGCAGCAAAGATTTTAAGAGGTAAATCGGCCTTTGTACAGTTTTTAACTAAAGTTATAGCTTTTTATATAATAGAAAAATTAGAGCTTAGTACCCTAAGTATAGTAAGTGAAGGAGCGGGTAAATTTGAGATCTTAGCCCCTAACACTTCTGCGATAGTTGAAAAATTGCCTAAACTTCAAGAAGAACTTAACACCTATTTTGTTTCCTCTTTTTTTGGAGAAACGGGAGTGGGAGTTAGCTATATAGAGTGTAGTATTTTTGATTTTCTCGATGAAAAGAGATACAAAGAGTTAAGACAAAGGTTATTCAATGTGGTGATAAGAACAAAATTAAAAAAATTTAATCTATCTCATCAAAGCTACAATTTAAAGTGGGAAGATGGTCTTACTGATAAGAATAAAT
>JAADFB010000046.1 GCA_013153095.1 Campylobacterota bacterium
GTTAACGATTCTAATAGCTACCGGATTGTTTATGTTCTTTCATCTAGGATTAAATGAGGTTATCTTTTCCTCCTTAAAGCTAGCAAAACTTTTGCAAACCAAACTCTTTTTAGTAGCTCTTATAACTGTTGCAACCACAATCCACATGTACATCGCTTTTAAAACCAACGGATTGGAACGAACCCCAACCCAAAAACTGCTCTCTAGAGCTAGCTCGATGGCGATCTTTGTATTGAATCTGATTATCCTCTGGTTTGCGATGGAGATTAGGAATCTTTTATAAAAACTTTCCTTAAAATTAAGTAGCTACCAGTTGCCATAATAACTTCAGAGAAAATGGTAGCTACTAACGCTCCCTGGATTCCATAAGAGGGAATTAAATAAAAGTTTAAAAGGATATTGACTCCTGCACATATAATAGCTATTATTAACCAAGCTTTATCTTGCTTATAAAGAGAGAGAACAGAAGAGTAGCCGTAACTAAATACCATTATAATTAATAAAACACTAAACAACCTTAGAAGAATATGAGTAGCAAGAAAATCTGGAGAATAAAGTAATAAAATGATCTTTTTGGAAAAGGTAAAAAGAAAAAAAGCTATACTAAAAGCTATTAGAAAAAGGAAAAAAATAAACTTTGATAATTCCCCTTTATCTTTTACAATTTTAGAAGCGTATATTGTCCATAGAAGAGAAAAAACCACTAATACTATAGAATAGAGTTTATATCCGGCTTCATATAATCCAGCTTCTTTCTTTCCCAACATAGTAGCTATCATCACTTTATCTATATTTCCATAAATTTGAGTAACGAATAAAGCTCCCCCTAATACTATCGCTCTTTTTAAAATGTTCTTCCATTGAGTAATTTTGATATTCTTTATAGAAAGGTAAGAGGAAAAACTTTTTAAAAATAGTACAAAGGTGATCAAATTTGAAAAGATATACCCTAGAGCTAGAAAATAGATAGAAACTTCAATTTTAAAGAGAACAAAGATAAAAATTAAATATCCTATAGCTTGAGTGATTCTAATAGAAGCTAAAATAGAGATATTTCCTTGGCTTTGAAAAAACCATTTGGGAATTAAAGAATTAAAAAACTCACTTATAAAGAGAAGAAGAAGGATAATAAAAACTTTGGCTTCAATTACGAAAAATAAAGGAAGAAGCAGTAATAAAACTAAGAAAAAAAGAAGAGATTTTAAAAAAAACAGATTAGAAAGTAGAAAACCTTTATTTTTAGAATTTTTAGAAAGTTCTACTAGAGCATATAGATCTAAGCCCAAATTAGAAAGCAAGATAAGAAAAGAGTTTAAAGCTAAAGCATAAGACCAATATCCTAATTCAACTGCCCCCAATTTTTTAGCTATGAAGATGATGACTACAAAACTTATTCCTCTTGCTAGAATCTCTGAAGATAAAAGAAGTAGAAAAGATTTAGCTCTTTGCCACATTCACAGCTAAGTGATAAAGTTGTAAAGCAGATTTTTCCCAAGAAAACTGTTTAGCTCGGGATAATCCTTTTTTAGAAAGTTCTTCCCTCAAAAAAGAGTTATTATCTATTCTTATAAGAGCTTCTCTTAATTCTTCCTCACTCTTGGGAGAAATCAAAATTCCTGCATCTCCAACTATCTCAGGAATAGAAGAACTATTGGAAGCAATTACGGGGGTACCGCAAGCCATAGCTTCTAATGGAGGTAGCCCAAAGCCTTCATAAAACGATGGAAATATAAAAGCTTTTGCTCCTCCATATAGGTTTACTAAATCATTTTCGTTAACATACCCCAGTTTTTTAACTTTTCCTGTAGATAACGCTTTTTGAAGAAGATTTTTAAAGTAGTGTTCTTGCCACCCTTCTCCTCCTACCAATATTAAAGGAGTGGGCTTTGAAGTTGTAGAGAGATAATTAAGGTAAGCTTTTAGTAAAGTTTCTAAATTTTTTCTGGGCTCAAACGTTCCTACAAAGAGAAAATAGTTTTTGTATTCAATACCAAACTTCTCTCCTGTAGAATAGAAACTACTTTTAGAGATTGGAGAAAACTTTGAATCTACTCCGTTATAAATAACTTCTATCTTTTCAGGTTTACATAGGCCCGTTTCTATCAGTTCTTTTTTTGTAAAATTGGAAATTACTACTATTTTTCTACTTTGTTGAATACTTTTAAGAAGGCGTTTCTCAAAAAATTTAACCCTTTCAGGAGGATGGAACTCTTTATATCTAATATGGGAAAGATCATGAATAAAAGTAATAGTGGGTATTGAAAATAGTGAGTTAAAGGAAATATAGTTAGGTTGAATAAAAACATCAGGTTTTTCTTTGGCTAGTGCCAAATTAAACAAAGTAGTCTTTATTCCATAAGTTAAGTAATAGGGTCGGGGTACATACTTTTTAACAAAAGATATAGCTTTCTCATAATGTTTTAAAGGTCGTTCTTTCAACTCTTTGGAAAAAAACCAAGAGTAAAAGAAAGATATATCTGAAATTTTCTTCAATTCTCTAGCGTAACAAAAAGTAACATATCCTACACCACTCCAATCTTTAAGAAGTGGAGTGGCATCTAGGAGTATTTTCAAGATTCTTCTTTTTCCTCAATAGAGTTATAAATCTTTATATTATCCTGTTTTGCTATCTTTAAGACTAAAAGAGTTTTTTTATCTTCATTAACTTTATAAATTAATTGATATTCGCTTCCTGAAGGAGTTATTTGATAAATCTCCTCCATACCTTTTATTTTTGATTCTTCTACTTTAGGTTCATAAAGTCTTTCTACTAACTTCTTTTTAAATCTTTTTTTTGTAGGAGAGTCCAGCTTTTTCCACTCTTCTAAAGCTTTTGGATGAAATTCCAGATCATAGTTCATCTACCGCCACCTTTGTTGGTTTAAAATGCTCTTTTAAGCGAGTTTTTACCTCTTCTGCTAACAAACAATCGTTGATGATAGTTACCATCTTTTCATAAGTTTCTGAAGGAATAAGATAGGCTATTGGTTTGTTATGATTAAGAATAGCTATAGGTTCATTGTTTACCTCATTCAGCAGCGCTGAAGGAGATTTTTTTAACTCAGTGATGCTTGCAGTATAGTTTGAGAAGATAACTTTCATAGTACATCCTTTAGGGTGTAATTTTTATTGTAGTATATTATACTAAATTTTATATTAAAAAATAGAGTAAATCTTTTGTTTTTGCGAAAAAAAATGAGGAAAATAAACTTTAACTAAAAAAAAAGAGGTTATAATTTCTAAAATTAAATTTGGAATGAGGAGTAAAATGCAACCTAATAACATTCCTAAAGAACCCTTTTGTGTAGAAGAAGATGAAATTGATCTAGTAGAATTATTAAGAACTATAAAAAAAAGAAGAAAAATTCTATTTTTAGTAACAGGAATTTTCACTATGGGAGCGGCAATATATGTTTTTTTAAAAACTCCTCTTTATGAAGTAAAAGCCAATTTACGTATAGGATTTATAGGAAAAGAGCTTTTAGAAG
>JAADFB010000006.1 GCA_013153095.1 Campylobacterota bacterium
AATTCTTTTATAGAACCCGGAACTTTTCCGTTCCGCTTTTTGAGGAAGAGAATTTTAGCAACTTTTTTTTTGCTTGTCAAGAGGGATGAAAAAATTCTAAAAGCATTGTATTATATTATAATGAAAAGTAAGAAAACAGAATTTTATTCCCTAAAAAAGAGGGTTGCCTTCTTTAGGGATCATATTTTAATATCACCGGTTCAGAGTAGTTTGGTACATCGTCGTAGGTAAAAACTGCATAATATTTAGCTATCTTGGTATTTCCAAATTTATCATAAGTGTAGTTATCTTTTCCCGCGTAAAGTTTTACCCCATCGTAAGGATTTTTAGGAGGATGGAAACGGTTTCTAACTACATAAGCCCCTACAAAATCGGGATCATTAGGGTTTTTCCAAGTTAGTTTTACCATTCCCTTATCAATAGTGGCTTTTAAATCGCTAACTGGAGCGACTGGGGCTTTTCTGCGTTTGATATATTTTATAACCAGCTTAACCTCGTTTTCGCTCCCCTTATCAAACCATTCCACTATATGATCTTTTGTTTGGGAGGCTAAAGTGGGATGGATAATAAAACTAACCGGTCTTTTTTCTTGATGAAACTTCTCTAGTTCTATTTTACTTGCGGTATCAAAAAGAAAATAATTGGTCTGTTCTTTTTCAAGCTCCTCTTCACTAACTTCATAATCGATAAAGCTTAAAGAGTTTCGTTTTTCAATACTTTCATAATCAAGTTTGGGAAGGTCTACAAACTCTACCAAATATCTAATATCTTCACCACTCTTTTTTATTTTTCTATTTTTGATTTTTATATAGGCTTCTGTAATTACCGTTTTGTCCGCTTCTGGAAGTAATGAAAGATCAAATTCCATATACCCATAAACCACATCTCCCTCTTTATCAAATCCGCAAGCAAGCTTATCTAAAACAATCTCCTTTTTACTGATAGTTGCTAGCTGTAAAGGTTCTAATTCAACCTCAGCAGGTGGAAGAGTATATTTTATATCTAGATGAGGACGATAGTGGATTCCACCTCCAAAAGGCCCATATCCCAAATCAAACATCATCATCTGACTATCGGTTCCTAAAGGAAGTTTTGTAGGTCCTTGCATTCTAAAAAGTACTTCTCTTTTGGGTAGATGTTCTTGAAGCAGCTTTCTTTCATACTCATTTAACTCCCACGTCTTCCAAATTCCTTGGGTTAGTTTTTGAGAGGGAATTGTATGTCCTAGAGTTTGAATAACTTTAGCGTTGTGAATTTGATAGAAATCGGTTAAATCTTTTACATCTTCTATAAAACTTATCCCCCACTCCCCATACTTTTCAATTTTAACATTTACTCTATTTAAAGGATAAAGACTTATCTTTGCCTCTTTGATAATAGCGTTTGGAGGGATTGAATCCAGTTTAAACTTCATCACCCCATAACTGATTCCCAACGTCTTATTAACCCCTACAAAGAGGGAGTTTTTTCCAAAATGTTCTCGATTTTTGCTAGATTTTTGAGCTACATATCCAATATGTTGCGGATAAGGAAAAATACTTCTATAAAACTCATCTCTTCCCAATTTTGTCATCACTTTAACTTGGGGAGCAAAAGGACCTTTTTGTTTAGTTAAAGGATCAACAGCCCGAATATAGTAAAAATAAAGCTTTCCGCTGTTTCTATCTCTATCTACAAATTCTAGCCGTTTAGTAGTAGCGATTAATGAAGGTTCTTTACACGCTTCTTTATGTTTATCGTTCCTATAGATTTCAAAGTAGATATTGGGATAGTTTTCTAAATCGTAATCCCAGACCAATTTAACACAATTTTCTTCACTTTTTTCTATAGTAAACTCTTCTACTCTAGGAGGGGTGTTCTGGGCATAGTTATAGGCTTCATTTAAGGCATAAAGCAAAGCGGGGATATTTTCATCGATCGATTCGCTCATATTTTGTAAATAATCAGGAATATTTTTCGTCCCAACCTCAACCACAGTCGCTAAGATCCCTCTAGAGTAGTAATACTCTCTTCCGCTTCCCGCAATTAGTTTTGCCGGAGGTTTTCCCCTATGAATCCCGTATCTTCTTCCTGTCACCTTTTCAATCTCAAAATTCATATTTGCACAAAGTACATTTAAATCGGTTCCCTCGATCTCCGCCTCGTGGTTAAATTTATGAGCTGGAAAAAACACATTTCCTTGAGAGTGGTAATCTAAGGCAATAGTAATATTGGGATGAGAGTCTACGAACTTTTTTATCGCTTTAGTTTCAGGTTCGCTAAAAGGTTCAGGTCCTCCGTAAATATTGGAGGAGTAGTTATTACTTTTTACCCATCCTACGCTGAAATTTCTATTTAAATCTACTCCGTAACTTCCATCTGGATTTTTTCTTCTATTCTTTCTCCAAAAAGAGTAATGAGTTCTACTATACTCAAAACCATCCGGATTTAATACTGGAACAATATAGAGAGTATTTTTTGCCAAGGCGCTAATAACTCTAGGATCGCTATCGTGGTTGGTTAAAAGATAATCGATAAAAGCTACTGCAAGCTCATTTCCTATCCACTCTCTAGCGTGGATCGTTCCGGTGTAAAGAAGTGCGGGTTTTAAATCGGCATACTCAACATTTAAGCTTAAAGTGGCTAAGATTATATCTCGACCCTCCCAGGTTTTTCCAATAGATTCGATTTTGATGAGGTGAGGGTAGAGTGTTACACACCTTTTTAAAAACTCTACCGTTTCCTCATAAGACTTATATTGATGTTTCAACTAATTCTCTCCTTCTTCCACTCTTTCCAAGCCTCTAAAAGTTTTCGTAAGGTTTTATCTTTTATTCCCTTAATCTCTAATAAGTTTTCTGGATTGTACTCTAGATCGTAGGCGATATTGAACGGATCGGTTTGCTCCAAAATTTTTAGAGTTTTTCTTTTTCCCAAACTCTTTTTTAAAAATTCGATGATCTCTTCTTGGGTATACTTTACCGGTTCAGCATCAGTAGGCTCTTCAAAAACTTGTTCTTCATTGGAAGGAGCTTCTTCTACCGCTTTACTATTCCAAAACCCTTTACACCAAGAGGTAAAATCCCAATCCTCACTAGGCCACTCCTCAAAATCTCTATCTTGAGTGTTTAAAATAGGATATTCCTCATCAAGCTCCCAGATTTTATGTTTTTTACCCTGCTCGTCGATTTTTTCTTTGTGTAGAAAGTACTCCCCATCAAAACTAGGGGTATATCTTCCAAAAGTGATATATCGCATCGTTCTAAGCAAAGAGCTATCAATTTTTCCTAACTCCTCCCAGTTATAGATTGGGATATTGGGTTTAGGAAATCTTCCTTCACTCAATTTCCACATCAGATACTGACCAATCCAATCCCTAATGTAAGGAAACGCAGCAAAAGCGGTTGCACACTCTAAAATTCTATACTCCCCATCTTTTCCAACCGCTATATCACACGCCCAATATTCAGCATTTGCAGCTTTGCTAACCTCAACCG
>JAADFB010000021.1 GCA_013153095.1 Campylobacterota bacterium
ATCCTCCACCTGTTGAAACGGGACCTTGAGCAAAAGCGTAAATCTTTTTATCCGCTCCAAAAAGAGGAGTTCTAATTAAAACTCCATTCCCAATATCTTTAGCATCTCCCATCGAAGAAACGGTAACATCAACCACCATCCCGCTCTTAGCAAAAGGGGGGAGTTTTGCAGTTACTATCACCGCTGCCGCGTTTTTGGTTTTTACGCTTTGAGGGTCGATATTTATCCCCATCTTCTTTAACATATTCGCAATACTTAAAAGGGTGAATTTGGTAGTAGTTCCATCTCCTGTACCTTGTAAACCTACCACAATTCCATAACCGGTTAGATAGTTTTCTCTAACTCCAAGTACATTTACCTCATCCCCAATTCTAACCTCAACCCCAAAGAGTGAAAGGGAGAGTAAAAGAAGTAAAATTTTTTTCATAAGTTCCCATTCCTACGCTAATTTTGGGTTGTTATTATACTCAAACTTCTCTTCAAAACGGCCATATCTTCATCAAAAAGTTGGATAACCAACCGGGCTTTTGAGTTTGAGTTAAAAAACCCTTTCCGTTGTACTCCACATACATATCTGAGATTTTGGAAGAGTCGATAGTGTTATCTGAATTGATATATTGAGGGTTGATAATTCCTGAGATTTTAAGGTATTGAGTGTCGTTATTGATAGTGATATACTTTGTTCCTTCGATAAATAGATTGCCGTTAGGATAAACTTTAACTACTCGTGCGGTGATTTTTGCTAACAATCTAGCGCTTCTGTTTGTTCCCCCTTTTCCTTGAAAGGTGTTTGAGGATTCTTGATTAAAACCAAACAGCTTATTTTTATTTTTTGGAAAGGTTTTATCTAAAACTACTGGAGAGGGGAAAGATAGATCCATTGAGTGGCTTCTTTGGCTTTTGGTATCGGTAGAACCGGTTCCGCGTAGACTTTCATTAACTAAAATTGTAATAATATCTCCCACATTATACGCTTTTGCATCGCTAAAGAGATTATCATACCCCATATAAAGCGACCCGGGCGCCCTTTGGGGAGTTTTTGGCATAATTGGGGATTGCACCTTTGGAGGAGTTACTTTTACAACTTCTTGCTTTTGTACACATCCCGTTATTAATAAACAAACCGCACAGTAGAGCTTGAGAGTACCTCGCATCTTAAAACCTTATTTGAAGAGAGATTTTTCACGCGGATTAGATCACCCACATTTCCATTATCTAGAGCCAAACCTAACAATTCGATTCTAATAGCCCCTTTTTGGTAGATTATTTTAACCTTACTTCGCTTTTTTATTGGATAGTTTGGCATTATCATATAATTTTTAATCCGCTTTTTAGGGTAGATGGTCGTTTTTGAGATGGCTCCTATCACTTCTTTAGGAGTTAAACACTCCTGAGAGGAGGTTTTAATTAAAAACTTTTTAGTAGCTAACTCTTCTCCTGTGATTAGATGCCCCCGCTCTATTTTCCTCTTTGCTATAGCGCACTCTTTATAAACTTGGGTATAGATGGTAGCTTTTACTTTTTTAACAACTCTAGTTGAATCAAACACCTCCAAATTTAGATAAAGGTGACTAAAAGAGGAGGAGGAAGGGGTTATTTTGACATAATAGTAGCCTGAAGAGATGGGAATAGAAGGCGTCCGGAGGGTGATTTTTCGTATGTGGTAATTTGGGTAGGTGGTTTGTAGATAGTTTTTAACTAAGTGTTTAAGAAAAGAGGAAGTGACCTGTTTTCCTTTGTAAAATAGAACTCCTTTTCCCCTAATTTGGATTTTTGAGGTATCAAATGCTAAAGAGCTTAAAAACTCTCTAACCTCAACTGCATCCAACTCTCCATCGCTTAAGAGCTTAGGGGGAAGTTCTAAAGAGCTTAGCATAGTCTTTAGGGCTGGATTGGCGCTGATTGTGGAAACATCTTTGAGTTTTAAAGGGGATTTGGGATAGATTCTCTCTTTTAAAGTAAGAGTAGCTCCCAAAAGGGAGAGGGAAAGAAAGAGGTTAAGACTTAAGATTCGCAACGGTTCGAAGCATCTCATCGGAAGTAGTTACCCCTTTTGAATTCATCTCGTACGCCCTTTGTGCAACGATTAGATTAACCATCTCCTCTACCACATTTACATTTGAGCTTTCCAAAAACCCTTGAAGCAGTTTTCCAAATCCATCGGTATTAGGGTCTCCTTCAACCGCTTCGGCGGAGGCTTCGGTTGCCATAAATAGGTTTTGTCCCAACGCTTTTAAACCTGCGGGGTTGGTGAAGCGGTAAAGTTTTATATCTCCTAGCTCTTCAACCGTTTGAGTCCCACCTTCTTGTCTAACTGCAGTAACTTTTCCATTAGGACTAATATAAACTCCTTCTAAGGTTTCAGGGGAGTTGATCTGAATATTTGGAACCAGTTTATACCCTTCACTTGTTACGATATATCCCTCATTATCCACTTGAAAATTTCCAGCTCTAGTATAAGCTTCTCCACCTCCTGGAAGCTCAATTTTAAAAAAACCTTTTCCCTCAATTGCTATATCTAGCTCCCTTTCGGTAGCTTTTAAACTTCCTTGAGTAAAAATCTTACTCACATCTGCTACCTTTACTCCAAGTCCTATCTGAATTCCTGAAGGAACTCTATTTCCATCTGCACTTACAACCCCGGGGTCTTTGATGTTTTGGTATAAAAGGTCTTCAAAATTTGCCCTACTTTCTTTGTATCCTACGGTGTTCACATTGGCTATATTGTTTGCGGTTACATCCAAGTTAACCTGTTGAGCTTCCATCCCTGAAGCTGAAGTCCACAACGCTCTAATCATTTAACTTTTTTCACGATCAACAAGATCGCTACTTCCTCCTTTTAAATTTTTTACGCTTTACCTATTTCGTTGGTTTTTTGGTTAAGTTCATCTAAGCTTTTGATATTGTTGCTATACAGTTCAAACCTTCTCTGCGCTTCTATCATCTTTGTCATCTCTAAAATTGGGTTTACATTACTCTCTTCTGCATACCCTTGTAGAATCTGATAATTGTTGGTTGGAGCCGGAGCGGAGGAGGGTTGATAGTAACTCTCTCCTAACGGTTTTACCTTTGTATAGTTTCTAACTCCAAGTTTTGCGATCTCTTGACCGTTTTGATAAATTATTCCCTCTTTGGAAACTTCAAAACTAACTGTAGGGTCTAGTTGGATCGGTTGTTCTTGATCGCTTAAAAGAAAATTTCCATTACTATCTACTAAAAAACCGTCTTGGTTTAAATGGTAATGGGAGTTTCTGGTTAAAAGGGTTTGATCTCCTTTTTGCACTAAGAAAAATCCTTCCCCGTGCAGGGCAAAGTCGGTTGGGTTTTGGGTTGATTGAAGCTCTCCTTGAGCTAGATCGACTACACTCTCTTTAAAGCGTGGAAATACAAAAAGGTGGTTACCATCTTTAGGGTTCTCGTTTAACCTTTCACTCATCTCTTTTACCACAAGCCTTTTAAAGCCGTCGCTATTTACATTAGCGATATTGTTCGCCGTTACATCCAACTGCTCCATAGCGCGAGAACCTCCCGCCGCTAGGATATAGATACTTTGCATATCTAACGCCATCTTTTTCCTTATACATCCAAGATTTTTAATCGATCTTCAGGGGTGATGATTTGAGTTATTCTAATTCCAAAATTATTATTTACCGTATACAATTCCCCTTTAGCTATCACCCTTCCGTTAACTTTTAGGTCTATCGGTTCATTTACATATCTATCCAGCTCAATTACACTATTGGGATTGAGTTTTAACACCTCCTCTATCTTCATCTCCGCCGTACCAATCTCTACCGTGACTTCTAAAGGAATATCTAGCAACAAAGCAAGTTTTGGATCGTCCTTATCGATATGGGTTGGACCCTCATCCCCTTCAAAAATTTGAGTTGGAGGTGATTCTTCTAAAGACTCCTCATCTGAGCTATTGATAGCCTCTCCCATCTCTTCTAATTCCAACTCCTCTTTATTTTCACTCATCCGTTTTTTTCAAGGCTTTCGCCTTTACTTCCTCCTTCCTCGTCATCTTCTCTAATCACTGCCTCTTCTAGTAATGCCGCATACTTATTTTTGACTTTTCCAAGTCTACAAACAAATTTTTCTCTATCTTGAACAATTAACTTTACCGGGTCATCCTTTCCAACACTTAACATTATCTCACTTCCAACCTCCCAGCCTACAATCTCTTTTAAAGAAAACTCCTCCCTAGTTAGTTCTAGATGTACCATCACCTCGGTATCTAAAAGAAGTTCGTTTAGTTTTTCTTTCCATACCTTATCGCTTTCCCCGCTAAATTCGGTATAGATAATATCTTTAATTGGGAGAAACATTCCCTGCGGATAACAAAAATAGATAGGCGCTTCAAACCCATCAATATCCACCCTACACTCCACAATTATCACCTTCTCATTTCCGCTCGTTATCCTAGCTAGAGCCGGGTTAAGCTCGGTAGATTTTTTTTCCACCTTTAAATCGGGAAGAACGTTATTAAAAGTTCCTTGTAACATCTTTAAAGCTAGATCGATAAAATCTTTGATGATATAGGTTTCCAGTTTTGTAAACTCTCTCCCTTCCACTTTAAACGGTTTTGCAGGTCCCCCAAAAACCACGCTAATTAAGGTAAAAACTAACCTAGAATCCACAACCAATAAAGCAGTCTCTTTTAAAGGCTTCATCGTAAAGGTTGTATAGCTAGAAGGGAGCGGAATTTTAAACATAAAGTTGTTAAATCGGCTAATGTAGATACTCTCTTTGGAGACCATATTGATTTTAGGCATTATCCGCCTAATCTCTTCTCTAAACATCTTTACCCAACGTTCATATATTAGGTCTAAACCGGGTAAACCACCCTTTTTTATACTTTCTAATTCACTAAAATCAAAAGGGCGTATATTGCTCTCTTCCTCTAGCTCCTCATCGCTAGAATCGCCTCCTCCAAGGAGAGCATCTATCTCCTCTTGTGATAAAAACTCTTGATCGGCCATCTCTCCCCTCTACTTTTTAATTGCTAGGTTAACATAATAAAAGATAGCGTTCCATAGGGATTTTAGGGAAGCTTTTAGGTTTTAGATAGGTTTTAGAGATACTCCTCTCCTCCACCAAACTCAATAACTCCTTTGTTAATAAGAGCCTTAACTTTCTCCACAATCTTCTTTTGAGCTTTTTTAACTTCGCTCTTTTTAACAGGTCCTAAAACCTCCATATCCTCTATAAACATCTCTGCTGCACGCTTGGACATATTGGAGAGAAACTTCTTTAAAATCTCTTCTGGCGCGCCTTTTAAAGCAACCATCAAATCATTTTTATCGATACTTTTTAGAATTTCTATAATAACTTTATCGTCAAGTTTAACCAGATCTTCAAATTTAAACATTCTCTCTTCAATACTTTCGGCAATATTTTCATCCTCTTTTCTAACCTCTTCAAGCAGCTCAACCTGAAGGTCTTTAGGCAACGCGTTCATAATCTCGGCTGCTATATCCACCCCGCTTAAACTTTCCTCATTACCCGCATCGATAGCTAAAAGTTCCTCTTCGATCGTATCGGCTACGATTTTTAAAGTTTGAGAAGAGATTTTTTCAATTGAAGCTATCCGTTTAATTACTTCTTCTTGGATGTTGGTAACCCCTACCCGTTTTGGGATATATTGCAAAATTTCTGCCGATTTGTTGGGTTTGAGTTGGGAAAGGACTAACGCAATTACTTGAGGATGTTCATCCTTAATCAAATTGGCCACCAGTTTAGAATCCAACTTTTCTAGTTCTCTAAAAATAGCTTTCCCCTCTTCTCCGTCGAAGGTTTGGGTTAAAAGTCGCTGCAGTACATCTGGGGGAAGAGCTTTTTTTAGAATCTGTTTTAGATGCTCTTTTGTGAGTTTTAAGGGAGTTATATCTTTTAAGTTTTCAAACGCCTCTTCTAATACACTTACTAAAGTTTCTCTAGATGGAGGGTCTAAGCTTAAAACAGTTTTTATAATCCTTTCAATTTCATGTTCTTTTAGCTGTTTAAATATTTTTACACTCGCTTCTTCAGGTAAAGAGGAGATCAAAATTGCTGCCTTTTGCAACCGTGTTAGGTTACCCTTTTTTACCACCGTAAACTCCTTATTTAGATTAAGGTTTATATTTTACATCAAAAATAGGGATGAGTTGCCGATAATTATCGAACAAAACCGCAAAAAGGATAGTGTATGAGCAAAACTAGTTATAAAAATGAACATTTTAAGATCGCAACCAACCATCTACGAATAGCTAAAGAAGAAATAAGCAAATGTGCCGATGAGGTTTATGAAAAACTTTCCCTTTTAAAAGGTGAGGTGGCAAATGAAGAAGCTTTGCAGTACGCTTTGAGTGCATTGCAGTTTCAAGATATTGTAACCCAAAGACTTAGCAAAGTTGAGGAGTTTTTAAACCATCTGGATGAAAAAGTTTTAATTGAAAGTGATCGCAAATATTTAGAGCAGTTTGAATGGAGAAACGAGGTTGATCAAAAGGATATAGATCGACTTTTTGAAGCAACACAATAGGGGTATAGATGTATATTGAATTTACCGAAGATATGCAAGAGATACTGGACGAGTTCTTACAAGAAGCTGAAGAGATTTTAGAAAATTTAGATCAAGAACTAATTGAGTTAGAAAACGATCCAACCAATAAAGAGCTGTTAAACCAGATCTTTAGAGGAATGCACACTCTAAAAGGTGGTGCTGGTTTTTTAGGTTTGGAGAGTGTTATAGAACTCGCCCACGTAATTGAAAGTATCTTCGATAAACTGCGAAATGATGAGATGGTACTCGATTCCAACAAGATGGATATTATCCTAGAAGGGATCGATATCATCAAAAGCTCTATCGAATCGCTTAGAACTTCAAATGAGATTCCCGATAAATCTGAGATCAAAGATATTTTAGAGAAGCTTCAAGCGATGTTAGACAATAAGGAGGTGGAAACCTCCTCCTCTTCCAATACTTCGGAAACTGAAGAGTCTTCTCAAGAGTATGAGATAGAGTTTAAAGAGGATGTAGACCCTAAACTCCAAGAGTTGATTAGAAACAATCCAGATAAAAATATGACCGAACTTTTGGATGAGCTTATCTTGCTCCCTCCTGAGGAGCGGGATATGGATCTGATTATGAAACTAGATAATCTTATCCAAGAGAATAAGGAGGTAGAGGATCTCATCCTTAAAAAAGTTCCTAAAAAAAAGGAGGAAAACCAAGAAGAGAAAAACCAGCAACAAGAGTCAGTAACTAAAGAAAACAAAACAAATAATAAAGAGAATCAACCCCAACCACAATCGCAACCAAAACCACCTCAACCTGCTCAAAAACAGGCGGTAGTTGAGAAAAAAAGTGATGCGATTACAAAACCTCCTGCCAAAAAGCCTAAAAAAGATGAGACCGAAACGATTAGGATCGACATTGAGCGGGTTACTACGTTGATGAACCTGGTAGGAGAGCTGGTTTTAGATAGAAATAGGATCGTTAAACTAACTTCCCGTTTTAGAACCAATTGTGACGATATTGAAGCGATAGAGGAGCTAAATGAAGCGATTGCGGGAATGAGTAGATCGGTTTCCGATCTTCAAGAAGTTGTGATGAAGTTAAGGATGCAACCGGTTAAAAGAATCTTTAGTAAATTCCCGCGAATTGTAAGAGATTTGGCTAAAAAGGTTGGGAAAAAGATCAACTTAGAGCTAGAGGGTGAGGATACGGAAATTGATAGAAGTATCCTAAATCAGTTGGAAGATCCATTAATTCACCTAGTTAGAAACTCTATCGATCACGGTATTGAACCTCCTGAAGAGAGGATCAAGAAAGGTAAACCTGAAACCGGAACTATTATTCTTTCTGCCCTGCAAGAGGGGGATAGAATTATCGTCTCAATTGAAGATGATGGTAGAGGAATCGATGCTGAAAAAGTTAAAAAGAAAGCGATAGAGAAAGGTTTAATCAAACCTGAACAAGCGGAGCAAATGAGTGATAAGGAGATTTACGATCTTATCTTTATGCCCGGTTTCTCTACCGTGGATCAAGTTAGTGACCTCTCCGGTAGAGGGGTTGGAATGGATGTAGTAGCCAATGTTATTCACGCATTAAGGGGAGCTATTGAGATTGAGAGCGAGCCGGATGTAGGAACTAAGATCACTATGAAACTTCCTCTTACCGTAGCAATTATTAGAACATTGATGGTAGGAGTAAATAATAGAATTTTTGCGATTCCCCTTTTTAGTGTAGTGGAGATTATTAAATATCGTCCAGAAGATATAAAGGATGTAGGAATTTATAAATCCCTCCTTTTAAGAGATGAGGTATATCTGTTTTTTCACCTAAATGAACTTTTTGATATTGAAAAGAGCGAAAGTAACAAGTTTGTAATTATTATCAACATCGGGGAGAAAAATATAGCGATTGCGGTCGATAATCTTTATGGAGAGGAGGAGATTGTTATTAAACCGCTAGGTGAGATGTTAAAAAAGGTGGAAGGAATAGCAGGAGCTACGATAACAGGTGATGGAAAAGTGGTTTTGATTTTAGATATTAAATCTCTCCTCAACGATAAACGAAACGATCTAATAGGAGCGATCTAATGCGAGAGATTGAGGTTTTGGGAATAAACGATCATATCAATGAGGGGTTAAAAGAGGAGCAGAGAGTTATAGCGTTTTTGCTAAACGATGAGTTGATAGGAATCGATATTAAGAATGTTACCAAAATTACAAAAAAGCTTGATATAACCCCTGTTCCCAAAACCCCCGAGCATATCTCAGGAGTTATGAACTTAAGAGGGAATATCGTCCCGGTAGTAAATTTAAAAAAGATGCTAAATCTACCTAAAGCGGATGTTAGCAACCAAGATTTTATCATTATCATCGAATCTTCTATCGGAAATATCGGCTTGATGATAGATCAAGTTGTTGGAGCTATAACTATTGATGAATATGAGGTCTTACCAGCTCCGATAAACTCTATTGGAATCGATTCTAAATTCATTACAGGAGTTATAGTGACAAATGAAGAGGATCGGGATAAAAATCTACTTATCTTGCTAGATATTGATAGACTCTTTGTAAGAGAGCAAAGTGATGATGAGTAAGAAGCCTAGAATGAAGAAAAAAGAGTACTTGCCAAAGATTTTAGAAACCGGTGCAAATGAGTTAGAGGTTATCGATTTTAGGATGTTTGAGCAGATGCCCGATGGTTCAACTTATGAGTGGGTGTTAGGGGTAAATGTGGCAAAAGTAAAAGAGGTGATTCAGCGTCCCGCTAACATCTTTAGATCACCCGGTACCCCTCCAGAGATGGAAGGGTTGGCCAAAATTAGAGAGGAGGTGATCCCTATTGTAAACCTCTCCAAATGGATGAAGATAAAAGCTCCTGAAGGTAAATCAAATAATTATGTAATTGTAATGGAGTTTTTGCGAGAGGTGATAGGGGTTTTGGTGCACGAAGCTAAACGGATTAGAAGAATCAAATGGACCGATATTAAAAAACCTCCAGCTAGTATAGATGAGAAGCTAGGGGGTAAAGTTGTGGGAGTGATTGAGATTGAGGATGGACAGCTTCTTTTGCTGTTGGATTTTGAAGGAATTTTAGATGAGCTTGGAATGATTAAGGTGTTTACTGTAGATGAAAAGGCGGAGTTTAAAAAAGGAGGAAACTCTTTTAATATCTTGGCTTTAGACGATAGTCCAGTAGCTAGAAAAATCATTAGAACTACTCTGGTAAAAGATGGACATACCGTCCACGAAGCGCAAAGTGGATTAGAAGGGTTAACCTTCTTAGAAAAGCTTAAACAGGAAGCGGAAAAAGAGGGGGTGGATATTACCGAAAAGATTCAATTGATAATTAGCGATATTGAGATGCCAGGAATGGATGGTTTAACTTTTACCAAAAAAGTAAAGGAGGATCCAGTTCTTTCAAAAATTCCAATCGTTATCAATACTTCACTCTCAGACAAGGCGACGGTGGACAAGACTCGGTTTGTAAATGCGGATGCGCATATGGTTAAGTTTGACACAAAAGACTTGTTACACATTGTACACGAATACGCAATTAAAAATGATAAATCAAGGAGGATAGACAATGCCACTACCTAGTAAGGATATAAAGATTTTGGTTGTAGATGACGCTCCAATGATTAGAAGGATTATGAAAAACCTTTTAAGGGAGATAGGTTTTACCAATATCGAGGAGGCTGAGGATGGAAAAGTTGCTTTACAAAAACTAAAATCGGGTAAGTATGACTTTGTAATTACCGACTGGAATATGCCAAATTTAACCGGGATCGAGCTGGTGCAAGAGATGAGAAAAGACCCAAAACTTAAAAAGATACCGGTTATGATGGTTACTGCAGAAGCTAAAAAAGAAAATATTATTCTTGCGCTAAAAAGCGGGGTAAACAACTATATTGTTAAACCTTTTACACCTGAAAATGTTAAATCAAAAATAGAGGCTATCTTCTCTCCAAAAAAGAAAAAATAGGAGGGCTAAATGAGTCATAACGCTATAGGGGATAAAAAAATCGAGTTTAATGAGTGCCCAGAGGCTTTAGATAATTGTCAATATGAGTTAAATAGAGTTGTTAAACGGGAAAAGGAGCGGTGGTTAAAAAGCGGTGGGAGATTGGCCGAAAGTATTTTTAACGCCGCGTTGGTAAAAACAGGAATCTATCGGTTTAAAAATAGATTTGAGGTGTTTCACGACTCTTTTAGTAAGATCACTCAAACCAGCAAAGAGAGTTTAAAAACAACCGAAACTATTTTACACAGCATCGCCGAGATTGAAAAAGCTCAAGAGGAGACCACTACCCATATTGAGCACGGAGAGGCTATTTTAAATAAAACCAATAATGATATTTTAGAATCGGTTAGAGCGATGGATAATCTAACCCAAACCACAGAAGAGTTAAAAAGAAAAATAAGCGGAATTGACCACGTTTTGAATGTAATTTTAGAAATTACCGAACAAACCAACCTCCTAGCTCTAAACGCAGCAATAGAGGCTGCAAGAGCGGGGGAAGTTGGACGGGGTTTTGCGGTAGTTGCCGATGAGGTTAGAAAGCTAGCAGAAAAAACTAGCAAAAGTGCAAGCGAAATTAGAGATGTAACCATCTCCGTTATGGATGAGATGGATAACACCTCTAAAGTGGTAAATAATGCAAAAACGATTGTAGAAGATAGTGCAGAAGGGGCTAGCGGAGTTTTAAAAACTTTCCACAAAATTAAACAAACCAATAGCAACGTTACAAACCTCATCAAACAGCAGATCAAATATACCGATATGCAAAAAGAGAATATCTACACCTTTAGCGATGAGGTGAGTAAACTCAATGAGGAGTTAAAACAAACTAGAGAATTAGCCAATATTACCGGATTGAGAATCCTTTCTACCATCGACCATATGAAAGATGGAATTGAGCGGTGTAACGAAGGGCATAGTAAGGACACCCCTAGTAGAATTTTGAATGCAATAACTTCCCACTCCGTTTTTATCACCAATGTGGCTAAGATTTTGGAGGGGTATGATAACTTAACGCTAGAAGATTTTACCAGTTGTGAGTTTGGAAAGTGGTTTTATTCTCAAGACGCGTACAAAGAATTAAAAAAGTATGGAAGTGAGGTTATCGCCTTCTTAGAAGGATTAGAAGATATTCACAAAGAGGTACACAACCTTGCCCACGAACTTGTTAGGCTAAAAAAAGAGGGAAGGGATGATGAGGTTTTTACCAAATTTGGAGAGTTAGCGGACGCTGGAAATAAGCTAATAAAAGAGTTGATGAAAATTTATGCAGTAATCTCAACTAAAGAGTTGGATGGATGATTTATAAAAATGTTTACAACAAGAGAGGGATTGAACCTAAAAATATCCAATCCCCCTTTGAACTGCACGAGCTGTTTTTCTCTATCACCGATCCAAAAGGGATCATTTTAACCGGAAACGATGTTTTCCAGCGGGTCGCTAAGATGAAAAAAGAGGAGATGATAGGTAAACCTCACAATATAATCCGTCATCCCGATGTTCCTAGAGCTATCTTTAAGGCGGTTTGGGATACTATCAAAAAAGGGCAACCTTTTATTGGATATGTAAAGAATATGGCGGCAGATGGGAGTTATTATTGGGTCTTAGCAGCTATCTATCCGGTTAAAAATGAGGAAGGGAAGATCACCAAATATATCTCTATCCGTTTAAAACCCTCTTCAAAGATATTTGAGCTAATTCCTGATCTTTATAAAGAGATTTTGGAAGTTGAGCTTAAAAACGATATGGATACCGCCTTAGAATATCTGTCAAAAAAGCTAAAAGAGTTAGGTTATAATAGTTATGATGAGTTTTCAAAAAAAGCTTTTTTTGAAGAGATTTTAAACCGGGAGAATATGTTAAAGAAAGACTCTTTAGAGAGTTGTAAAATAGACCTTTCGGTAGTAAACTCTGAAAATAGCGATTTTATAGATATTTTATGCAGTCTTCAAACCGGTTTCCATAGAATTAACCGCTATTTTAATGAAGTCTTTGGCAAGGTTAGTCTTTTTTTAAACCTCAACGATGAGTTGAATAAGAAGAGTAAGTTTATCTATGAGCTAGCAGAAGATATTAGGCTTTTATCTCTCAACGCCTCTATTGAAAGTTATAAAGTTAAAAAAGAGGGGGTTTCCTTCTCCACCCTTTCCCACGAGATGAGAAAAAACGCAGAGTTAAGTGAGAGGAAAATCGTTCAAATGAGCAACCTCATCGAAGATACTAAAAAAGATATTGAAGATATCGGCTTTAACATTCTAACCTCCAAGCTAACGATAGAGATGATCACTTTTTTTATCAAGGAGATGATTACCAATATCGCCCAAACTAAGATCGAGGAGGAGAAAAAAAGAGATATTATCAACAATATCAACGAACTTTTTAACCTTTTGGTTACCTATTCCAAAAATTTGGCAAAAAATGTTTACACTTCTAAAAGTAAGCTTCGCTCAATTTTATACAATATCCAAGAGCTGAATGTGATGATAAATCGGTTAGATTTTATCCATATAAACGGACTTATAGAATCAGCCCATACAAAAGATGATGGAGGCGGTTTTACTATCATCTTCTCTCAGATGTTAAAACTGATCGAAGCGGCTAAAAATGAGATCATAAATCTAGAAAACAGTATAACCGATGCAACCGAAGAGAATTTAACAGTTAATCTTATCACTCAAGTAGCTCAACAAAAGATAATTAAGATAAAAAAAGAGTATGGAGAGATTCTAAACGCCTACAAAGATAAAGATAATAAAAAAGCTATCGCCTAGGGGATTTTCCCCTTAAAGGTGGCAGTAAAGAAGGCGATCTATCATCTCTTTTGAGAGGGTTTTGGTAGTAATTACAATATCTTTAATAGGTAGGTCTTTTAAAACTTCCGCTTCACTATCATCTCTAACTCTAGCTACCACGTGTGCTTTTGGAGCCATATCCAAAACCGCTTGAGTGACCAGTCTAATTTTTTCAAGATTATGAAAAGTTATCACTACTGCACAAGCTTGTCTAATTCCTAGCTGTTCTAAAACTGCCCTTTGAGCCATATTTCCAAAAAAGATCGGTTCTCCGTTCTTAATCCCCTCCTCATATAATGCTAAGTCGTGTTCAATTATCACATACTCAAAGCCTCTCTTTTTTAAACTTTGAGCTAAAACTTTCCCCAAAGGTCCATATCCTCCTACAATCATATGGTTATTAAAATCGGTAGCTACAATCTTTAACTCCCTTACAGGCTCTTTAAAGAAAAGATCGGCGATTTTTTTGAGATTTTTTAAAATAAATGGAGTAATTATCATAGAAACTACCACAGCGGAAGAGAGAATTTGAACGGTCTGGTTATCGATGAGGTTGTTGTTTAAAGCCAACACAAACAGCGCTAATGCAAACTCCCCAATTTGGGAGAGGGCTAAAGCGGTTTTAAAGGCGGTGCGTTTTTGTTCGAAACGGTGCAAAATCATATAGATGATAAACGCTTTTATCAGCATCACTGCAACTACAACACCTAAAACGGTTAAAAAGTGGGAAGCTATAAGCTCTAAATCCATTCTATTCCCAACGGAAAAGAAGAAAATTCCAAGAAGTAGGTCTCTAAAAGGAGCTAAGTCCGCTTCGATTTGATACTTATAGTGGGATTCGGCTAATAGCATTCCTGCAAAAAACGCCCCTAAAGAGTAGGAAAATCCAAAATAAGCAGAGATCGCTGAGCTTAGAAGGATCACAAAAAAGGTAGCCAGTAAAAAAATCTCTTGTGTTTTACTAAAGATCGCATAACGGAGTAGATGGTCTATAACAAACTTTCCTAAAAAAAGAAGTAGGGCAAAAAACAAAAACATATTAAGAGCGGTATGAAGTAAAAGCTTCCCGATAGCTACATCTTTTGTAAAAATCTCTATCATCAAAAGTAAAGGGATTACTGCTATATCTTGAAAAAGTAGAATTCCTAGTGCCTTTCGTCCATAAGTAGCGTGTATATCCCCGTTTTCATTTAGAATTTTTAACACTATAGCCGTTGAGGAGAGAGATAGAGCAAACCCGATAATAATTGCAGATTTTATCTCAAACCCAAAAAGAGCATTAGCGATAAGAGCAAAAAATAGCCCCGTAATTAAAACCTGAAAGAAGCCGTAAATAAAGACTTCTCTCTTCATTATTTCCATCTCTCTAAAACTAAACTCCAAACCGATAGTAAACATCAAAAGTACTATTCCAAACTCACTAATATGGTCTAAGGTTTGGGAGTTATGAACATTTAGATGGAAAAATTCGGCGACTAAAATTCCTGTTAGGATGTACCCAATGGCGGTAGGAAAGTCAAACTTTTTTAAAATGATATTGAAAACAGAAGCGATAAATATCGCACCTAAAATTATGGCAACTTGCTCCATTCTCCCCCTTTGTTATCTTTTTTTTGATAAAATTATATCACTCAATTGAGATTTTCAAAAGTTTGTTAAGCTAACAAAAGGAGCTAAATATGGATTGGGAAACCCTAATAAAAATAGGTGCTGAATATATTCAAAAAAATGATGATGACGCTACTACTGGTTTGGATTTAGGTGATATAGCTAATGCCCTTAAGTTTGTATTAGGTTCCAATGATGGAAACGGGATCGATTTAATGGGCTTGATTAAGCAGATTCAAGATAGCAACCTTTTTGATGTAGTTGGAAGCTGGATAGGAAGCGGAGAGAACGCTCCAATTGAGCCAGATAAGATTACCGAGTTGGTAAGTGAAGATAAGATCAAAAGTTTTGCAGAGCAGTTAGGAATTAGTGAAGAGAGCGCAAAAAAAGCGTTAGCCGACGCTATCCCTGCAGTAGTAGATAAAGCTACAACCGAAGAACCATCTATTGCAGAACAGCTATGGGAACAAATTGGCGGGCTTAACGGTGCAATTAATATCTTACGCGGTTTTATGCGATAAAATTTAGAAGGAGGCTAGATTATGTTTGATTGGCTATTTGGAGGGAAAAAAGAGGATAATAATAACGAAAAAAATGAGCAAGTAGAAAATAACGAAGGACTTGATTTAGAGGATCTTCAGTTAGATATTTCTACCGATTCTACTACTGAGTCTAATAGTGATGAGGGTATAGTTTTAAAAGAGGAAAACAACTTAGATCAAGGGTCTTTAATGGTTGGGGGAGTTGAAGATTTAGAATCCACCTTAGAACTTCAAAACTCTCAACCACAAGCAGAAGTTATTCCA
>JAADFB010000037.1 GCA_013153095.1 Campylobacterota bacterium
TACGGGTTGGATAATTTTAGATATTTTCTGTTGCGTGAAGTTCCGTTTGGACAGGATGGAGATTTTAGTCAACGGGCGTTGATAGATAGGATCAATAGCGATTTAAGTAACGATTTGGGAAACCTTCTAAACCGAATTATTGGAATGAGTGGAAAATATTTTGAGTTTAAGATCGATAGTAAAGATGTAAAAAAGTACCACTCTAAAGAAATAGAAGAGGTGGAGAAGATTTTAACAGGATTGAATCAACTAGTTGAAGATATGAAGTGGCACCGCTATTTAGAAGAGTTGTGGAAAGTGTTAAGTATTGCCAATAAAGCTATCGACCTTTACACCCCTTGGAGTAAGATGAAAGAGGGGAAAGAGGAAGAAGCGATGGCAGTTATTGCATTAGTTGCAAACATTTTAGCTAGAGTAGCTCTTTATTTAGCTCCCGTAATGCCCAAAAGTGCCAATGTTATAGCTAACAGTTTAAATTTTTCTATCGATAAAGAGAGTTTTAAAAAATATGGAGAGGAGTTTGAGCTATTAGAACCTTTTGTAATTAAAAAAACTCCTCCCCTCTTTCCAAAGATAGAAGAACCGCTTTTAAAAGAGGAGAAGAAGGTGAAAGCAAAAGAGGAGGAGAAAGATAATTTAATCTCTATTGAAGATTTTTTCAAAGTCTCTTTAAAAGTTGGAACTATTCTAGAAGCGCAGGAGATTCCAAAAAGTAAAAAACTTCTTAAGTTAAAAGTGGATTTAGGAGAGGAGCAACCTAGGCAAATTGTTGCGGGGATAAAGGAGTATTATTCTCCCCAAGAGTTGGTAGGAATGCAAGTGTGTGTAGTAGCAAATCTTAAACCGGCTAAATTGATGGGACATATTAGCCAAGGAATGCTGTTAGCAGCCTCTAGCAAAGATAGCTTAACTTTAATCTCTCCCCAAAAGCGTGTTAAAGAAGGAACGCCTATTAGATGAGATTGGATAATTTGGTACACCTTTTAGATGGTAAACTTCACTCCTCCCCTACAATCTCCTCTTTAACCTCTTTTACTTCTTCTCTCTCCAAAGTATCTAGAGGTTCTCTATTTTTTGCTTTTGAAAAAGAGCATATCCCAGAAGCTATCAAGAGAGGAGCTTATGCGATAGTGTATGAAGGGGATGTAAAGATAGTAGATGAAGAAATTGCGTGGATAGAGGTTGATGATCTCTTTAAAGCTACAACAAAATTAATTAGATTTTTTTTTATTCAAAACGGGGTAAAAATTTTTGAAGTTACCCCCGCAACTTTCGATCTAGCTAAAGCTCTCCTTTCCTCTAATCCCAATCTCATATTTTTGAAAGAGGATATAACATTACTTTTAGACCATTTAGAGAAAGTCAAATACCTAATTACCCCTTTAAATCTCTCCTTCCTTCTTAACTTAGAAAAACAGCAAATAAAAGAGAAAGAGATAGTAGTAGTAAGTGAATACCTTTTTGAGATAAGTTTTATTTTGGAAGAAGCTTATATTGAACGGTTAAAGCTCTCTCCACTTTTTTTAAAAGAGTTAAAAGAGGTTTTATTCATAGCCATGGAAAATAATCTTAACTTCGATCTTCATAGAGTTTACCTTTTTAACCATTTTAAACCTTTCTTTATCAACTCCCAATTTGAGATTGTGGAGTTTGGTAAGAGTGAAAGGGTTCTCATTTTAGAAGAGGAGTGTACACTTCTTCCTAAAGAGAGAAGTTTTTTAGAAAAAAAAGCCGCGTGGGCTAAAAAGATCTATTTGACTAAAAGCTGTGAAGTTGAAGGGTTTAATAAAGTTGAGGAGATTAGTGAAGTTTTGTATAATTCTAGCTTTCATTACGCTCTCTTAGAGGAGTTTGAAGTTGAGAAATTAAAAAAAGAGGAACTTAAAGAACCCACCCTTTTTTAAAAAAAACTAAATTTTAAAGGAGTTTATATTTTGCAACAAGATGTCACCTACTCGCCGGAGATGAGGGATTATATTGAAGATTATTGGGATATAGTTATTGGGGTTGTAGCTACGATGGCAGCGTTCTATCTTCACAAACTTCACTTTAGTTATCTAGCTACAATGCTCTCAGCTTTGGCGATAATTGCGTTTTCAGTTACGGTAAGCGAAGTTGCAGAGATTTTAGCGGAAAGACTTGGAGAACCGTATGGAAGTTTTGTTTTAACCTTTAGCGCGGTAGTGGTTGAGATCATCTTGCTCTTTATGATCTTAACTTCTGGTGGAGAAGGAGCTAGTAAGGAAACTTTAGAGACGGTTAAAAGTGGAATAATCTCAGCAGTGATTGTAGATATGAATGTACTTTTAGGTTTAGCAGTATTTGTAGGAGGTTTAACTTATAAAGAGCAAGAACACAATGAAGATACTTCTAGCACTTATACAACGATCTTATTTGTATCTTCCATTGCGCTATTAGTTCCAAGTTTACTTATTTATACTCCAGAAGGGGAAAAAAAGCTCTTTTATGCAAGTACAGTAATTTCGGCGATGCTTTTTCTTTACTATGCGATCATTTACATCTTTCAAACCCGAACCCATTCCCATTTCTTTAAGTCCACAGTTAGAAGCAGACTAGCTAGATTGAACAAACGAAAAAAGATTCACACCCTTGAACACCATCTCGACGATTATATCTTTGAAAGACTCCCCAACTGGGCAAACCTTTTAGTAATCTTTGTTTTAATCTTTATGGTAGGGGTGATGGCGGAGATTTTTGCCCACGATTCCAGTTATGTGTTTAAAGATTTAGGGATTACGGCAGGATTGGCTGGATTGATAATCGCAATCATTAGCGTATCTCCAGAACTAATTACTGCAGTAAAAGCTGCTAAAAACGATCAAATTCAACGGGTAATAAATATCGCAATGGGGGCAAGTACAGTCTCTATCTTGATTACGGTTCCTATTTTGATGGCTTTAGCTTATTTAAATGGAACTAGGTTTACCTTAGATTTTAATGCTTTACAGATAGGAGCTTTACTTTTAACTGTAATTTTAGCGTGGAAGACTACCGATAACGGCGAAACCAACTATATCGAAGGGGTTTCCCATTTAATGTTTTTTGCCTGTTTTGCAGTAATCGCCTCTTTCTATTAGCGGAAGTTTTCCGCTTCCTCTATTACCCTCTTTTCTTAAAATCCATTTAATTTTGCTAAAATTTATCCAAAAGGAGTTTTTTATGAAAAGGAGAACTTTTTTTGGATTAGGAGCGTTAGGAATAGCTACCCTTTTTGGAGGATGTAAAAGAGAGGAGAAAGTAGAAAACTTTAACATCTCTAAAAGGAGAAAAATCTCCTTAAAACTAGCCACTAGCTGGCCTGCAAACTTCCCGATAATGGGTGAAGGGGTTGAGGAGTTTGCCAAAAAGGTTAAAGAAGCCAGCGGGGGAGAGATTGAGATAA
>JAADFB010000047.1 GCA_013153095.1 Campylobacterota bacterium
ATCAACAGTTTTTAGGAAACACAATCCAAGAGATCGCAACCACTAAACTTAAAGCTGTAAAGAAAAAAGCTCTTTTAGCCTCTCAACCTTACCCTCAAGTGTATCAAGTTGCCAAGAAGTTAAAAATCCCTTTTAAAAAGGTGGAAACTACACTTAAGAATATAGCTCTTCCACCTTTTTTAGCAACCAATCTAGCTTTAGCTTATGAGGCAACCAAAGAGCTAGGGGTTAAAGTAAAGTTAGAGGATAGTTTTAAATACCCTTTACCCGGAAGAATGCAAAAGGTTAAAGAAAACATAATTTTAGATGTAGGACATAACCCTCTCTCCGCCCAAGCGATTGAGAAAAGCTTAAAAGAAAAGGTGGTTTTAATCTATAACAGCTACAAAGATAAAGAGTATAAAAAAGTTTTAGAGATTTTAAAGCCCAAAATTAAACATTTAGAGATTTTAGAGCTTGAAGATGAAAGGGTAGTAAAGAAAGAGAAGCTAATAGAGGTGTTAAAGGAGTTACAGATTCCCTATACTACCTTTTCTTCTTTAGAGCCTAACCAACATTATCTAGTTTATGGATCATTTAAAGTAGTGGAGGAGTTTATTAAGCGATGCAAGCTAGATTTTACGAATTCTTAAAAAAAAACGACCCTAAATTTATTATAACTGCAGATGAAGAGGAAGCTAAAACTCTTCACTCTTACGCAAAACTTCTTTCTAAACCTTCCTACTACTTAAAAGAGATAGAGATAAAAGAAGAGGATGAGGTAAAAGTTTTTAAAGAGGAGTTGGATCATCTTTATGCCGTTTTAAATTATTACTATCACTCTAATGCGCTTTTGATTATCCCTTACAAAACCTACTTAACCAAACTTCCCTCAAGAGAGTATTTTAAAAGAGTAACTCTTGAATTTGCCCAAACCTTAAATCTTAAGGAGTTGGAGGAGATATTACTTCAATTTGATTATACAAAAGTGGACATTGTAGAAAGTAAGGGAGAGTTTTGTATTAGAGGAGATGTTATAGATGTTTTCTCTCCCAATTTTTTAAAACCTATTAGGATAACTTTAACCTTAGAGGATGAGATAGAATCGATTAGATTTTATGATCCTTTTACCCAAATCTCTATCAAAGATGAATTAGACAGTGTGACGATTTTTAACGCGGGACTAGGAGTTAATTTTTTAGAGGCTAAAAAGGAGAAATTGGAGGGAGAAATTTACGCCACAAGGGAGTTTAACTCCAACTGGCATCTAATCCCTCCCGCAAGAGCTTATAAAGAGATTGAGGTAAAAGATTTAAATAAACTGATAGAAGTTAAAAAAGGAAAAAAGAAGCTCTTTTTAGTGGTAAAAGATCAAAAAACTCTTAGAAGAAGTTTTATAAAAGAGTTAACCGCAATAACTCCTCTGTATGGAGATGCAATTATCTCTATTGAAAATGAGGAGGAGCTAATAGTCTCGTTAGAGAGAAAAAGAAAAGAGGAGATTAAAAAGGTCTCTAGTTCGCTGGTGTTGGGGGAGTTGGATATAGGCGATTATGTGGTTCATCATAGATATGGGATCGGAATTTTTAAGGGGATAAAAAATCAAGAGTTCGATGGAATAAAAAAGGATGTAATTGAAATAGAGTATCACGGCGGAGATCGACTTCTTTTGCCTGTAGAAAATCTAGACCTAGTAGATCGTTATATTGGGAGTGAAAAGGTAACTTTAGATAAACTTGGAAGTAAAACTTTTGCTAAAAAAAGAGAAAAGATAGAAAAAGAGCTAAATGATATAGCAAACGAACTAGTGGAAACTTCAGCTCAACGGGAGATTTTAAAAGCTCCATCGATGGTAATTCCCCCTGAGATTAAACTGTTTTGGGAAGGGGCTGGTTTTGAGTATACTCTAGATCAAAAAAGAGCGATAGAAAAGCTTCTAACCCTTCTAAAGGGTGAGAAAGCGATGGATCTGCTTTTAAGTGGTGATGTGGGATTTGGAAAAACGGAAGTGGCTATGAGCGGTTTTTTTATGGCAGCTAAAAACGGTTTTCAAAGTGCGATGGTAGTTCCCACGACCCTTTTAAGTTCTCAACATTATGAAAATTTAAAACGGCGTTTAGAACCGTGGGGAGTTAAAGTTGCTAAATTGGATCGTTTTGTTAAGGGAAAAGAGAAAAAAGAGATTATAGAAGGGGTAAAAAGCGGTAGTATCGATCTAATTGTAGGTACTCACGCTCTTTTGGATTTAGAGTTTAAAAATTTGGGATTAGCGGTAGTGGACGAAGAACATAAATTTGGTGTTAAACAAAAGGAGAAGTTAAAAGAGTTTAGTAAAAATGTTCATCTCCTTTCAATGAGTGCTACCCCAATTCCTAGAACCCTCTATATGTCCCTTTCTAAAATCAAACAGATAGCAGAACTTAAAACTCCTCCAACGGGTAAAAAAGCGGTTAGAACCTACATAAAAAAATTTACCCCTAACTTAGTAAAAGAGGTGGTTTTACGAGAACTTCGTCGAGGAGGACAAGTATTTTATATCCACAACCGTATAGAATCGATAGAAGAGAAGAAAAAGGAGTTAGAAAAACTGCTTCCCACCAAAAAAATACTTGTACTCCATTCAAAAGTTAAGCCAACTTTACTAGAAGAGGAGATGCTAAAATTTGCAAAGGGGGAGTATGATATTTTGCTCTCTACCTCTATTGTGGAAAGTGGAATTCATCTCCCAAATGTAAACACTATCATTGTAGAAAGAGCAGATCGGTTTGGAATTAGTGATCTACATCAATTAAGAGGAAGAGTTGGAAGGGGAAAAAAAGAAGGTTTTTGCTACTTTTTAACCCAAGAAGAGTTAACCCCAAACGCTAAGATGAGATTGGAAGCGTTACAAAAAAATAGCTATTTAGGAAGCGGGTTAGCTGTAGCGTTAATTGATATGAATATTCGAGGGTGGGGAAATTTAGTAGGTAAAAAGCAATCTGGTCATATGGAGCAGATTGGATACCATCTTTATCTAAAGATGCTGGAGGAAAAGATTTCTAAATTGGCTTTAAGCAAAGGGGAATTAAAAGTTGAACTTCAGCTTAAAACGGAGGCTTCTTTAAGTGGAGAGTTGATTCCTAACGACCGGTTAAAACTTGAGCTTTATCGAAGACTTGCCAATATCAACAGTTTTGAGGAGTTGGATAGTATCGAAGATGAGATAAAAGATCGGTTTGGGAAAATAGATTCTTTAAGCAAAAGATATTTGGATTTGATTGAGGTGAAGCTTTTAGCCCAACAGCAAGAGATTGTAAAGGTTATGGAGTTTAATAAAAGGGTAACTTTTGAGTTTTTAGATGGAAGAAAAGAGTATTTAAAAGTTGAAGAGGATAGTTTAAAAGAAGTAAAAGAACATCTACTTGTAACTTATAATCAACGCTTTAATTAACAGCTCCCATCCATCTGAAAGGATAAAAAGGATCAATTTAAACGGCAAAGAGATCATCATCGGCGGAATCATCATCATCCCCATAGACATCAAAATACTTGCCACCAACATATCTATTACCAAAAATGGTAAAAACACCACAAACACAACTTCAAACGCTATTCTAATCTCACTTACCAAAAAAGCAGGAATGAGAGTAGTTAAACTTAAATCTTCTACACTTTTAGGTTTCTCTTTAGCTATTTCGATAAAAAGTTTGAGGTCTTTTTTTTGAGTATTTCTAATTAGAAACTTTTTTACCGGTAAAATTGCCCTCTCTAGCGCTTCTTTATCGCTAATTTGTTTGTTAAGGTAGGGTTGAATGGCGGTAGAGTTGATCTCATTATAAAGCGGTTTCATAATAAAAAAGGTTAAAAACAAAGAGAGTGCAATTATAACTTGATTGGGGGGAGCTTGAGGAACTCCTAGTGCTTGTCGTAGAAGGGAAAGGATTATAACTATTCTGGTAAAAGAAGTAGCACTAATTAAGATGGCCGGAGCCAAACTTAAGAGAGTAAAGAGAAAAAGGATTTTTAAAGAGGTATCGATATTGTTTAACTCAGAGAGGGTAGTTTCTAAAAGGTTTGCTCCAAAAACTGGAGAGAGCAGAAAAAGGGAAATAAAGACTTTAAACAACTTTATCCTTTGAAGGGTCCTCTTTTTCCCACTCTTTTAACACTTTTATCCCGTTCTCGTCACTAGCAAGAAGAAAAAGGGTATCTTCCACATAGGTTAAAATTAAATAACGATCCTTTCCAATAGCTCTAGATTCTAAAATCTTAATCCATCTCCCCCCTAATTTGATTCCTACTTTGGTTAGATAGTAATAAAAGGTATAAAGTGCAACTACAATAATTACAAATACCGCCACCAGTTTTATTATCTCAGCACTACTCAGCAAGGTCTACTATCCTTACTCCATATTTCTCATTAGTAATTACAATTTCTCCAATTGCAAAGGGGCGGTTGTTAAGTTGCACATTTACATACTCTTCTATACTCTTATCCAACTCAATTATATCCCCCTCCTTTAGGGAGAGAACCTCAACGAGAAGTTTTTCAATTGAACCTACCTGAACGTGAAACTTTAGTTTTACATCTTTTAGAAATTCTATTTTTGGATTTACTGGATTTTCCATTAAACTATCCTTTATCCCGCAGGGGGGAGGAGGAACATTTTTACTATTTTATCTAAAATAGCTGTTTTTGAGTAGTCTTTTTAAGCGGTTTGGATCACAAAATCGGTAAAATACACATTTTTAACTCCACCAATAGGAAGGATCGCATTTACCCGTTTTAAAATCTCCTCTTTCAACCGCTCTATTCCTTCAGCAGTTCTTAATTCATTTGAAGTTTTAGTAAAAAGTAAAGTGGTGATAGCATCTTTAACTTGCGGAAGCCTCTTTTCAAGCTCCATCTTTATCTGATCATCTTGTACATCTAGAACTATCGTAATTTTTAAATAACGGTCAGCATCTTTATCTTGCAAATTTACGATAAATGTTCCAACCTCAAACTGGATTCCGAGATCTTCAACATTTTTGATCTCTTCTACGATCTTTTCCGCTTTTTTATTCTCATCCTCTTGAGCTTGCTTATCCAGCACCAAAAATTTATACGCTAACCCACCTCCTATAAGGAGTAAAAGCACTAGAAGTAGAAGGAGGAGCTTCTTTTTACCTCCTCCCTCTTTCTCCTCCGGTGCTTGTTTCTCTTCCGCCATTAATTACCTCTTAATATCCATAGTGGTTTGGAGAATCTGGTCACTAGTTGTAATCGTTTTGGCGTTGGCTTGGTAAGCTCTTTGAGCGGTAATTAAGTTGATAAACTCTTGGGAAATATCCACGTTACTCATCTCTATCATTCCGCTTCTAATTTTACTAATAGTTCCAGCTTGTACAATGATTGGCGATGAGTTCTGCTGATTGGGTAAATAAAGGTTGTTTCCTTTTCTAACCAAACTCTCTTTATCTTTAAAAGTGGCAATTGCTAACTGGGCTACATTTTTAACCTCTCCGTTGGTGTAAGTGGCTTTTAAAACCCCATCTTCACTTACACTCACAGACATCAAATCACCCTTACTAGAACCGTTTTGTTGAGAATAAAAAATAAAGTCGCTATCTAATTGGGTAATGTTGAACTCTTCATTTATAGCAGTATCTACCGCTCCAGTGTTTAAAAATCTACTGGTTTCATCGGTGTAATCGATTAAAGCTGTTTTTATTTCTGTTGCATTGGTGGATGCTGGAGCAGTTGGGTCATACTCGGTATAATCTAACGTGATACTTCCCACGGTACCATCCCCTGCAGCTTCTTTAATGGTTATCTTTCCATCATCATAGCTTACCGTTCCTATAACGTCTCCAGTAACTATATCTACGATGTTTCCTTGTCCATCGTCGTTCCATTGTACTTCATTTCCGTTAGGGTCTTGAGTGATATAGATGCTTCCAGGAAGGATAGGACTAGTAGCTGTAGTAAAAACTCCATCATCTCCAGCCCCCTCATTTGCTTGGGAGTTATTATTAGTAGTTAAAGGTCCAATAGTTCCAAAACTTATTAACTCTCCATCTCCATTAAACTTTAACTCTAACCCTGCAAACTCATTTGGAGTTCCATCTTGTTGAACAGAGCCATCTACATAAGGCACAGCCCTATCATCTATTTGAGCGTAAACTCTCCAAGTATTTGTATCGGTTTTTACAAAGTAGTGTCTTAAAACGTGAGAGGTTCCCAAGCTATCATAAGTTGTAAAAGTGTTTACATAATGGTAAGTTGAAGGGTCGCTTGGATCAAAAGTTGCGCTTATTGCTTCAACTCCAGCATCTAAGTTAGTAGGGTCTGAAAAAGAAACTTCAGTAGTCGTTTTTGGTTCAATTGAGCTAGGAACATTCATACTTCCTAACGCACTTGAGATTTTTCCTTGATCATCCAACATCCACCCTTGAAGCTTGTATCCTCCTTGGGTTATAACATCTCCATTAGAATCGATTCTAAAACTTCCATCTCTAGTATAAAACATTTGAGCCGCATCAGGCGTAGTTACCATAAAAAAACCTTCGCCATCCAGAGCCATAGCTAACGGATCGTTGATACTTTTAAAAGCCCCCTGACTAAAATCTTTTACTGTAGAGCTTAAAAAGGTTCCTCCACCTATCTCTTTGTTAATTGGCGCTCCGGTTGAAGAGTATTTAGTCCCTGAACTAACTACCAACTCTTGAAAGTTTACCCTTTCTCCTTTAAAGCCGCTAGTGTTTACATTTGTGATATTGTCTGAAATTACTGAAAGCCACTCTTTATTAGAGCTAAGCCCAGTATTACCTGTGTAGAAAGATTGTAACATTTACCCTCCTATTCTTTCTATAGATGAGATTGGGATCGCTCCCTCCTCATAGATTGCTAAAATCTCGTTACCATCCTTTTCAATTCCTGTAATTAATGCGGTAGAGTAGATGGTGGTTGTGATCGGTTCATTATCTAGTTTTGCCACTACGCTAACTTGATAGTATCCATCCGCTACCTCAGGATCATTGAGGGTGAAAGTATAGCTAGTGTCGGCTTTAACATCTCTGAACTCTTGAGTTGAGATTATTTGACCCTCTTGATCATAAAGATAAAGGATCGCTTGGTCTGCATCACTATTTGGAATAAACTCAACTTCTGTTGTTCCATTACTAACATAAGTCAAATCACCCTCGTAAAGTACGGTCTTATCGATTAAATTGGTAGTGTTAAAAAAGAGCGTATCGTTACTATTTAGCATATTGACCGAATCTTCAAACTCTTGCATAACTTTTAACTCTTGTAACTTCACCGTATCATCTATAAGTTTTGAGACATCTTGAGTTTCAAAAGGATCTTGGTATTGGTATTGCGCTAAGAGGACCTTTAAAAAATCCTCCTGATCCATTTCGCTATTATCGTAATTGGCATCAAAAATTTTAATCGTATCTCCGGTTATACTTTCTATACTTCCTATCTCTGCCATTCTTTTCCTCCTTTGTTAGAGTTTTTGGATCAATTCTTGGGGGTCGACACCTTTTTCAATCCCCTCTACCACCATTTTTAGCTCTTCAAAGCTGGTTTTTAAATCCTTTTTATCTTTAACCTTTTGTTTTAAGTAAGCCTCTAGGACTGGATAATACTTTATGGCTTTATCGATCTCTTTGGAGCTGCCTTTTTTGTAAAGTCCCATATTGATCATATCTTCACTCTCTCTATAAGTCCCAAGTAGGCGAATAAATTTGGATTGCAGTTCTATTGTTTCCTCATCCACAAGTTGAGGTGTAAGTCGACTGATACTTTTTAAAGGATCGATAGCTGGGAATATCCTTTTTTGAGCCAAATCTTTAGAAAGAACAATATGTCCATCCAAAAAACCAACAGCTGCATCTGCTACCGGGTCTCCTGAAATCTCGTCCCCCTCTACTAAAACTGTATAAATTCCGGTAATACTTCCCTTTCCACTAAAGGTACCCGCTTGTTCAATGATTTTAGGAAGCAAAGAGAATACTGAAGGGGTATATCCTTTAGATGTAGGAGGTTCTCCAATCGCTAAACCTATTTCTCGCTGAGCCATTGCTAGACGGGTTAGGGAATCTACCAAAAATAAAACGTTTCTATTTTGGTTGGAGAAGTAGTTAGCAATCGCAATCGCCACATAAACCGCTCTAACTTTAGCTAAAGGGGTTCTATCGGAAGTGGCGGCAATAACTACGGAACGCTCCAGTGCTTCTTTAGAAAGATTATCTTCGATAAACTCCCTAACCTCTCTACCTCGCTCTCCAATTAATGCGATCACATTCACATCCGCTTCTGTGTATCTAGAGATCATCCCTAATAAAGTACTTTTTCCAACACCAGCCCCCGCAAAGATTCCTATCCTTTGCCCTTTCCCAACGGTTAAAAGTCCATTGATAGATCGAATTCCTACATCTAACGGCTCTTTAACCCTTCCTCTTAGGAGTGGATTTAAGGGATCGTTTTTAAGGTAATATTTGTTGCTGTAACGAATATAGGGTTTATTTAGCGGATTTCCAAACGGGTCTATCACACATCCTAAAAGTTCTTCTCCAACTCCCACATTCATCCGCTCTAAGGAAGCTTCTACAAAACTACCTACCTTTATTCCTTTAGTATCGTCATACGCCATTAAAAGGGTTTTTCCATCCTTAAACCCAACCACCTCAGCCTCTAAGCCGTTTTCAAAATAGCAAGAATCCCCAATTGAGACACTAGGCAAAAACGCTTCAATAATTGGACCACTAACCCCTGTGATCCTCCCCTTTATGCTGAATCTAGGTAAGTTTTTTAGTCTCTCTTTTAATTTCATCTTTTATCGCCGTTAATTTATCTTTGATCCTGTTTTCCACTTTAAACTCTTGAAATTCGATAATAAACTCATTATTTTCCAATTCAGGGTTAACTTCTACATTTACGTTCTGAAACCGCTCTTTGATAGCTGGATACATCTCTTTAGAAACTTTTATCGATAAAGGAAGATGGTTATTAAAATCTTCAATAAGTCGATTGATAATATTTTCCACATATTTGCTGTTTCGTTTATCGATATATAAAAATTCTAAGATTTCTCCCATACTATCGGTTACTATATCGCTAAAACGGTGTAAATAGTTTTTATATTGCTCTTGAAACTTTTTTTCAAAATTTAAATATCTCTCTTGAAGCTCTTTTACCTCCTCCTGTTTTTGCTTTTCTAACTCTTGCTGAAGTTGAACCAATTTTTGCTCAAACTCCTCTTGAAGTTTCTCTTTAGCATCATTAAACCCCTGCTCATAGCTCTCTTTAGTAACTTTACTAAGAAGCTCTTTATAATCCCTTTCTAAAGCGGCGATCTTTTCTTGATAAAACCGTTCCAGCTCTTCGATCCTCTTTTGAGGATCCTCTCCAGCGAGCTGTTTACTCTCCCTTTTTAATCGGTTAAAGGTTGAAAAATCTTCTAAATCTAACTCTCTCATTTCTCCTCTTTAATCCAGCGTCTTAACATCTCTGCTACGATCTCTGGATTCTCTTCAGCAATTTCTAGCACCTTTCGATATACCGGTTCCTTCTCTAAAGAGAAAACTTCCCCTTCAGGTTGAAGTCCCGCCGCTACTTGTGCGGCCTCTTGAGCTTGATTTAGCTTAGCTAGTTTCTCCTCCAACTCTTGCTCTTTCTTTTTGGCTTTGCGCCTAGAGTAAAAGAGCAAACCACCTAAAACTGCTAAAGCTCCTGCTCCAGCTAATCCAAAAAGGAGATACTCCTTTTTTCTATCTTCTGTAGAGGTTAAACTCTTCTCCTCCCCTACCGTTTCAAAAGGAACACTAATAACTGTAACTTTATCCCCTCTTGCTTCATCAAAACCTACAGCAGTTTTTATAAGCTGTTCATACGCTTTAATTTCAGCTTCACTTCTTGGAACAAATTCAACCTTAACGGTTCCGTTCACCTCTTTTCTAATATATTTTCCATCTATCAATACTCCAACGCTTAACCGTTTGATTTTGAAGATATTTTGCTTAGTCCTAATTAATGATTTGGTCACGTCGTAATTGGTGGTAATATCTTTTTTACTTTTTTCAAGTAAAATATTTTGATTTCCGTTATTGATGGTTGCTGGGACATTGGTGGCCGTTCCCGGCGCCCCTGCAGCTTGGTTATCCACCCCTTTACTTTTTTCTTGAATCTTTCTTTCACTTACAACCGCTACCCGATCTGGATCGTAAATCTCATCCTCTTTATTAACTTGAGCCGTTTCCACATCTACACTAGCTCTAACTACAACTTTTTGAGGACCCAACGCTCTAGCTAACATCGACTGTACACTTTTTTCGATCTCTCTTCTTATTCGCCGTTTTATGTCAACAATATCTTTAACTTCACCCTCATCCTCTTCAATTAGATCGGAAAGCACTCTACCCCGATTGTCAACTACCGTTACATTTTCAGCTTTCAGTTTTGGGACGGCGTGGGAAACCAAAAATACAATAGCTTTAACCTGCTCTTTAGTTAAATCTTTTCCCGGCCATAAAGAGACCACTACCGAAGCTTTAGCTTCATCCTCTTCTCTAGCAAAGATAGAATCTTGAGGGAGCGCGATGTTAACTTTTGCATCTTTGATCGCATCGATCTTTTTAATGGTTCTAGTTAGCTCTCCCTCTATAGCGCGGATATAGTTGATATTTTCTTGAAATCTGGTAGCCCCCATTTTAGGCTCATCAAATAGCTCAAACCCTACCACATTTGAGGAGGGAAGTCCTTTAGCGGCAAGTTTTAACCTTACCTCATAGATTTTATCTTTAGGCACTAAAATTATCGACCCCCCGCCCTCAATTTTGTAGGGAATTTTCTCTTCCTGTAAAACGGAAAGGATTTTTCCCGCATCGTCGGGGCTTAAGTTGGTGTATAAAACCCCATAACTCTCTTTAGTTACATCTTTAAGCAGTAAAGCTGCCAACAATACAATAATTGCTAAGACACTCAACCCAAAAAAGAGGGTCTTTAAAAAATCTTTGCTTGAAAAAAGCGATTTAGCCTTCTCTTTTAAATCCTTCGTTTCCAACGCCTAACGACCTTATACTTGCATTCGCATAACTTCTTGATACGCTTCAATAGCCTTATTTCTAATCTCCGTCACCATCCTTAAAGAGATGTCAGCTTTTTCTATACTGCTCATTATCTCTAAAAGGTTGTCAGCTTGCCCACTCATTAGCTTCTCTTGAGCTTTTTGAGCTTGGAGTAATTCTTGATTCACCTCATCTAACATCTTTTCAAAACTGATAGCACTATTCTCCTTAGGAGAGTTTTGTTCAAAAAGTGGTAAAAAAGAGGTTTGTTCTACTCTCATACTACACCTTTATAATCTCTATAGTCTGGTTTAAAAGCTCTTTATGGGTATTAAAGGCGGTTAGATTAGCCTCATAAGTTCTCATAGCCGAAATCATATCCACCATCTCACGCATTGGATCGACATTTGGTAACCTTATAAATCCTTGTTCATTTGCCAAAGGATTGGAAGGGTCATATTTAAGTTTAAAAGGAGAATTATCCTCTTTTACCTCTTTGATCCTAACTTGGGAAGTGGTAACTTTCCCGTCCTGTTTTACCACTTCTTCAAATACCGGCACTTTTCTACGATAAGGTTGGCCGTTATCGTCGATAGAATTTACATTTGCTAAATTGCTAGCGATAATATCCATTCGATATTTTTGTACGCTCATTCCGGTTTGAGCAATTTCAAGTCCCGAAAAAATCATCTTTATCTCCCTGAAATTACAAGTTTAAGTTTGGAAAACTCTTTTTTTAAACTTTCCGCCATCGCTTTATACATCAAAGAGCTTTCCCCAAGTTTAGCCAACTCTTCTTGAATATCTACTCTATTTCCATCATAACCTCTAAAGTTAAAGATCTCCACCTCTTTGAAGGAACTTTTCTCCTCATTAACATTATCGATATGTTTAGGGTTGGTTGTTTTAAGTTGAGTTTTCTCTAGCTCGCTTTTAAGCTGTTGTGAGAAGATTAAGTCTTTAGGTTTATAGAAAGGAGTATCGGCGTTTGCGATATTTCCTTGAATTACTTTAACTCTCTCAAAATAGAAATTAGCCGTTTTTGAAAGTGAATCTACTAACTCCCACATTTTTATCCTTTAAAAATCCTTAATTTTTTCCTGTAGCAGTGCATCTTGTAGAGCGAGTTGGGCTAGTTTGAACCAGCGATCCTTTTCGCAGTTACCTATATTTTCAAGCAGGTTCCTAGCGAACTCAATTTTACCAACTCTAACATAAGACAGAGCTAATAAACTATTTAAAAAACAGTCGCTTTCTATCGTTTTAGCTAACGGGTTTAAAAACTCAACCAATTCCTCATATCTCTCTTTTTCCAACAGTTTTTTAGCAAACAGTTCTACAAATTTTTTAACTACTGGATCGCTATTATACGCTTGGGCTATCAGGTGTAATTTATCTTTTAAAAGTACCGTAGATAGCTTATTTTTGCGCATATTGAGGTAGGTTTGAAAAAGCGCGGAGTATAGTTTCTCTTTTTTACAATTTTTAATTAAACCTTTATAAATTTTAACACACTCTTTATTAGCTAAAAAACATACTTTTGAGAATAGCTTATAATACTCACAGTCCCTTTTTTTAACTCTTTTTAAGGTTTCTATTGCCTTTAAATACTCTTTTTGCTCAAAATAGGCTTTGGCTAATTCTAGAAGAATTTTTGAGTTTGGAGTTTCTTTAGCTAACTCCTCTAAAAGTTTTATTCTTTCTTTCTCTTTTTGACATTTGGCTAAAAAAGAGGCAATTCGAAGTAATGTCCCTTTCTCAAACACCTCTTTAAAAAATTGGGGGTTAGAAAGATATAAAGAACAGATCTCTTTGGCTTTCTCCTCCTTGACTAAATAGGGACTCCAAAGCCGTTTAAAATACTCCTGTTGTTCAAAATGTAACCTGTTTGGAGAAAGAAGTGATAACTCCCACTCTAACCTTTTAAAAAGTTTTTTACTATTTAACTCTAGTGTTTCCAATCCAAAATTGGCCAAAGCAAAAATACCTGGATAGCTGGTACGATAACTTACCAAAGTCTCAATCACAAACTTTTGAGGTTCTTTAAAAAGGTCTCCCATATACTTTTTTACAAAATATCCCAGTTTTGGGTCCTGTTTTATTAAATAGAGCAGTTTTAGTTTAGCCACCAGAGCGTTTTGAGAGTTTGGATAGGTTTTTATTAATCTGATATAGTAATCAGCGGCGCTTTTGTAATTACCCTTTTTAAATTGTAAATCTCCAAGCCTAAGGAGAGTTTTTTGTAAAATCTCTTGACTTTTTACATAGGTTAAAATCCGTCTAAAAAGGTATTGGCTAAAGTTTAAATCTCCTAAACGGTAGGCGGTTTCGGCGACAATGTAGTAGTATTGAGGATTTTCTATTAGATACTCTTCATTTTCTCTATAGCTGTTTTTAAAAAACTCTATCGCTTTTGGATAGTTTTTGTTGGCAAAATGGTAAAGTCCTTTTAAAAATTGTAACTCTTTTCGTTGTTTAGGGGTTAACTTTTCAACTTCTAAAATCTCTAAATAGTGAGAGGCTGTATCCAGTTTTCCACTCATTATCGCCGCTCTAAGGAGACCAATAGCAACTTTTAACTTCTCTTTTTTATCCTTAGCTACTTCTAAAGCCAGTTTGTAATTGGCAAGAGCTTTTTCATAGAAACCTAAATTCTCATAAATATATCCTTTAAGGTAGTAAAACTCACTACTCTCTTTTCCACCTTTAGCTAGGTAAAGGTTTAGGTAGTTTAAAGCACTCCAAAGATACTTTTTATCTCCCGTCCTTTTACCAATATAAAGATAGGTGGAAGCTAACATATAGAGGGAGTTTAAAAAATATTTTCCAGTGGGATATTTTGCAACCTCTAAAAACTCATCTAAAGCTTGATAGTAGGAACCGTATTTAAAATCTTGAAGAGCATCTTGGAAAAGTTTTTCTATTCTTTTAAACTCGCTAGTATTAAGGTCTGAAGTAGTAGTTAAATTACCCTCTTCCCCATTTAAAGAAACTAAAAGGAGAACTAAAAAAAGGTTATACCTTAACATTTACTTCACTTTTACGAGAACTTCTTTTTCTAGAATCGATAGTTATCACCTTTTCTTTATCTCTTAAAGCTACTTTGTAATGGTCTAACCCGCTATCTCTCATCACCTCTTGAACAAACTCATAAATGGAGGAATCTACTTCTAAAGGAACTTTAGAGATTAAATGAATATTTACTCCTTTAAGGGAGTTGGAGATATGGATGTTAGCGTTTTCCATTTTTAAAGTCACAAAGTTTTTAGGAGGTAGTTGTGGTTGAGGATTAGGAGAGGGTTTTGGAGTTTTATCAAAAGTAGTAGTAGAGGTATCTTGATCTATTTGATGAGAGGATTCTAAAGGATTTAAAGATAGGGTTGTTGGTTCTTCCTTTGAAGAGATCGTTTTGGTAGGAGAAGAGAAAGTTGAAGATGTTACCTCTTTAACCTCTAACGGTTCTGGTGATTTTGGAACTTTCTTTTTTAAGTGTGAATTTGTGATTTTGTGAAAATTTTCTAAAGCTTTACTTTCAATTTTTTTAACCTTTTTAGAAGAGGGTTGACCGATTGGTTGAATAGATTCTTGAGGAGATACAAGAGAGTGTTTTTTAATAGAGAGGTCTTTAAAAACTTCCCCTTTTAATTTTTTATCCTCCGCTTTTATCTCTTTAGATTGCGTTTTTTGGGAAGATGTTAAAAGTGGGGCATTCTCTAAAGAGATTTCTATCTTTTTAATAGAGGTATTAAAGATTTCTTTGGAGGTAAGGTTTTCGTTAGGAAATGGGTAAGAGAGTTGATCTTTATTATGTTCAACTCTTTCTGCAATCTTTGGATCGAGAGGGCTAATATCTTCTTCTTTAGGAAGGGAGGCTTTTTTAGGATGGTGAGTAATATTTTTTTTATTAGGAGATATGGTATTGATAAAAGTTTGACGAGGGTTGGAAGGTTGGGTTAAGTTTTCTTTAAAGGAATCCTTAGAAAGGGGGGGAGTTGAGTTTGATGATAAAATATTAACGGGAGTTTTTGGTTTTATTGAGGGTTGTACTGAAGAGGTTTTAACATTCTCTTTAAAGGTTGGTTGTTGGAAAGCGATTTCTAAAGGTGGTGGAAAGTTGCTAGAGGGGATGGAGTTTTGATGAACTATCTTTTTTGGACCTATTTTTTTAGAGTGAATAGATTTAATTTTTGAAAGATTTGAGTCTGTAGAGAATGTTATAGAATTCTTTTTAGGTTTGGAGAGAGAAGATTTAAAAGAAGTAGAGAGTTTTGAGGAGTTAAATTTTTTGGATAGAGAAGAGGGTGTTTTTAGGTTATTTGTAAAGCGGTTTGGGAAGTTTGAAGAATTTTTACTTTCTATCTTTTGGGTTGTAGGTTTTGTTTGTTGAGTAGTGATAGAGTTAGTTTCTAAAGTTGAAGGGTTAGAAACCGGCTTATCCTTTTTAGGTAATGGCTTCTTGGGTGGGGGAGTGATAGATTTTGGCTTTGTTGTTGATGGAGTGGAAATTTTTTCTAAAATGGGATCTTTTGTAGAGTCTTCTAAAGGAGGTCTTTC
>JAADFB010000031.1 GCA_013153095.1 Campylobacterota bacterium
TTGAGGCAGCGATTGGACACCACCCAAATGTAGCTGAGTGTGCAGTGGTTGGAAAACCGCACGAAGTTAAGGGAGAAAGCGTTTTTGCGTTCGTGGTTTTAAATCATGAAGAAAAGGATAAAGAGGAACTGTTTAAAGAGATAAATGAGTATATTACCAAAGATATTGGACCTTTAGCCAAGTGTGATAATATCGTTTTTGTCCCAGGCTTACCTAAAACTAGAAGCGGGAAGATTATGAGGAGAATCTTACGTTCTATCGCAAAAGGGGAGGAGATAAAACAAGACACTTCAACCTTGGAGGATCCTAGCGTAGTGGAAAAGATTATAAAACAGACCCAAAACTCCTAAGGGGCTTTTGCCCCTCATATCCCACATCCCCCACTACCGCAACTACTTTCAATATTAAACTCCTCTTCATAACCACAAAGTGTACAATAATAGATCACATTGGTAGTTCCACTACACCCCCCACTTTTAGCGCGTCTAATCTCAATACTATCTCTTCCACACTCAGGACAAATCCCTTTTTCTACCTTTTCTAGCTTTAAACTTTTCTCTTTCAAAAAGAGATAATAAGCCAAAACTCCTAACAGCAGTAAAATTACCATCACAATGAAAGTATACATTCTACTCTCTTGCAAAAATACTAGAAGTGGTTAAAATGGTTTGAAGCATATATTTAGCATCTAAACTTCCCCTTCTCTCTGCTCTTTTCCACCATTTAATCGCTTCCTCTTTTGAAGGTTCTACGCCCCACCCCTCATAATACAAAACTCCTAAATAATACATCGCTTCCGAATCTCCTTCTCTAGCTAAATTTTTAAACAAAGGAAAAGCTTCTTCAAACTTCTCCTTTTCAAATAGCTCAATAGCTTCTCTTAACATCTTACTCCTCCTTTAAAGTGTAATGAAGTGTAAGCCCCTCTTCACTCATAAAAAAGCCGTTAATATGAAGTTTACCTTCGTGTACCATTTTATGATGCTTAGAGCATAGTGGAATAAGATTATAACGGTGATTGGCTTTAAAATGGTCTATATATCCGTTTTTTGCTTTAGCTTTTGGGGCGATATGGTGAACCTCCTCTACCACCTCATTACAGATAGCACATTTGGTTAAAAATAAAGAGCGGTTGTAACGGCTTTTTCTTCTCTTTTTCAAAAGTTCCAGTTCACTCTCTTGATTGGTTAGCTCTTTTCTAACTTCCATCGCATACTCTAAAAATTTCTTATCCATATGTAACGCTTTTGCAAACTCCAACCCATACATCGTACTTCCACTTCCAACTTTAAGTTTTCTATCATATATAAGCTTATCACTTTTTTCATCATATCTTACCCCTAGATGGAGAGCAATTACCCTTTTTAGCTCCTTCACCTTAGGCATATCTACCAGCTGATGAAGATGGGTAGCAAAGATAAAAAAAGCTCCAAACTCATCCAATCTTTTAATAGCAGCTGTAACGATAGAAAGTGCTGAGTAGGTTTCCGTTCCTTGACTTACCTCATCTCCTAGTACTACCGATCTTTCGCTAGCTCTATTAAAGATATTTTTTAATTCCAACATTTCTACTGCGAAGGTAGAGAGTCCCTTGTAAAGATTATCTTTAGAAACTATCCTAGTAAAAATTTTATCCCTTAACCCGTAACGCATAGTGGTAGCGGGAACAAAAAAACCAGCCTGAGCCATAATTAAAGCTAATCCGACACTTTTCATTAAAGAGGACTTTCCACTGGAATTTATACCATAAAGCAAAATCCCCTTAACCTCTTTAGCCTGCTCTAATGTTACGTGATCTTTAAAAGAGCTTAACTTTCCATCTCCAAAAAAAAGGTCATTCGGTACAAAGATACCGTTTTCCTCCCTAGATTCTATGATCGGGTGTCTAAGAGCTACAAACTCCAAGATGTTATCTTCTACAATTTCCGGTTTTACATAGTTGTATTTAACCGCTACCTTAGCTCCACTAATAGCTACATCTAGCTCCGCTATAAAGGCGATAATTTGTTCTAATAGTGCGCTAAAGTTAAGCTCTATTTGTTCCAACTCCTCCTCAAAACTCTTCTTTACTTTAGCAATAAGTTTAGTTTTTAAAAGAAGATACTCATCGGAGAGTTTATCTATAAAGGAGGAGGTTATCTTTACACTATTTTTCAACTTTTTGTAATTAAACTCTTTGAAATAAAGAGTAGTATTGTCAATAGTTAAAGAGCTGTTTAAAAGCTCCTTTTGGATAGATGTAAAACGGTTCTTGGTTAGGGTTAGATAAAAACCTTCACTTTCTAGCCATCCTATCTGGATATACTCAGGATTTTCTAAAAATTTTCCAATATGGCTTTTTATCTGCTCTAAGGTTTTAAGTTTACTTTTAATCTCTTTTTCTAAAAGGTCGATCTCAGCTATCACCCCTTCACAAAAGATATTGGAATCTATTTGATCTTGTCTATATTTAGCACACTCTTCCAGATTAAACCGGTTTTGAAGTTCCTTTCTAAAGTTGATAACCTCTTGAAGCTTTATAAGTTTAACTTTTCCTTTTTTCATCTTCTCTAAAATCTTTTCTAGAGCGTACAAGGAAGAGTGGAGATAGTTTATTTCAAATGGGTGAGCTTTTTTAAGTTTAATCCTTCTAAAAATTCTCTCTACATCATAAATCTGCTTTAAAAGCGCACTAAACTCTTGAAACCGATTTAAAAAGAGTTGGATATAAGAATATCTTCGCTCCAACTCCTCTTTTTCTTGAATTGGGTTTAAAAGTCTTTCTCTTAAAAGCCGTTTTCCCATTGGAGTGGAGGTATGATCTAAAAGTTTTAACAATGTCATCTCTTCAGGGTCTTTAGAGATGACTCCTAGCTGTTCTAAAGCGTTATTTCCCAAATATACGAATCTATTGCTGTTTAAAAAGAGCGGTTTTTGAAGCTTTTCAACCAAAGCGGGGTCGTGTTCGATTATAAAATCGCAAAGAATAGCTAACGATTCACTGGCAAAGGGATAGCGCTCTAAATTTAGATATTCGATCGGAGAGAGGATAGAGTGGATGGAGAAGATTTTTTTAAACAGCTCATTTTGGTAATTGATTTTTGGTCGGTGTTGGTTTTGATTGATAGCGTAATGGTCTAACTCTAAATATTTGTGGATAAACTCCTTATCCAAGTTGGTATCAAAAGTTAAAATGATCTCACTGATTTCATAAGATTGTAAGGTGTTAAAAATCTCATCCAGCGCAAAAGTTTTATCTTCCTTAGTAGAATAGACCTCGTTTACGAAACATTTACCCGTAGTTACATCCACTGCACTAAAACCCGCAAAGTAGCGCCCTTGAGTCTCTCCTAAGATTATTGAAGCTAAATAGTTTTCACTAGGTTTACCTACAAACTCAAAATTTGTTCCTGGAGAGATCACATTAGCAAGGTAGCGTTGAACTTTTGGCGGCTGCCCTTTTTGTCTAATTAAAACGACCGTATATCCCCCATTTTGAACCAGCCTAGAGAGATAACGATCTAATGCTACACTGGGTACTCCAGCCATTAGCGGATTTGAGACAGAAACCTCTAGGATCGATTTATTTTTTTTGGTTAATTGGATATTTAAAAACTCTGCGATCTCTTTAGCTTTTCCGATAGGCTTAGGCTCTTGTACTTCATACACTTCAAAAAAAGAACCTATCTCTATAAAAACGACCGTCTTTTTTCCGTACAGCTTCTCAAAATACTCTTGTAGCTCGAAATAAACCTGCGTTAAAAGCTTCTTCTTATCGTTTAAAAGGTTGTTTAAATACTCTCTATCAACCAAATTATCCCTTAAAAGCTTTTTTGTTATTATAACTTATAAAAAAGGAGCAAAATGGAGTTAGTAGTTGCTCTAGACCTCCCTTCCAAAGAGGAGAATTTAAAGCTTGTTAAAGAGTTAAAAGGTTTACCTATTTGGTTAAAAGTTGGGTTAAGAAGTTACATTAGGGATGGGGCTTCTTTTTTAAAAGAGATAAAAGAGAGTGATCCAGATTTTAAAATTTTTTTAGATTTAAAACTTTACGATATTCCTAATACTACTACTACCGCCGCAGTAGAGATCGCAAAGCTGGGTGTGGAGATGTTTAATCTTCATATTAGTGCTGGTGAAAAAACTCTAAAAACGGTGGTGAAAAGATTAAAAGAGCTTCCAAAAAAACCGTTAGTATTAGGAGTTACTGCGTTAACCTCTTTTTCTAAAGAAGAGTTTGAAAAGATTTATAACGCCCCCTTAGAAAAAAAAGTAAAAGAGTTTGCAAAGTTGGGATATAAAGCAGGCTTGGATGGAGTAGTGTGTAGTGTGTATGAGAGTTTAATGATAAAAAAAGAAACCTCTTTTAAATTTTTAACTTTAACTCCTGGAATTAGACCTTTTGGAGAGGAGAAAGGGGATCAAGTTCGTGTGGCAACTTTGGAAGATGCTAAAAAGGCCAAAAGCGACTTTATAGTTGTGGGAAGACCTATCTATAACGCTTCAAATCCTAAAAAAGTGGTAGAGAGGATATTAGAGCAATCCTCTTAATAAAACCACCATTGCAGGAGCCCCAAAAAGATACCCATCAACCCTATCCAAAACTCCACCGTGTCCAGGAAGGATATTTCCGCTATCTTTAACTCCGGCTAGCCGTTTTAGATAACTTTCAAAAAGGTCTCCAAAGATAGAAGCTACACTAACCAAAAAAGAGATAATCACCCCATAAATTGGATCGACCAAAATTAAAGAGTAATAACTCCCCGCTATAGTGGAGATTATAATTCCCCCAACAACTCCTTCCCAAGTTTTATTAGGAGAGGTTTTTGAAAAAGGGTGTTTTCCAAAAAGTTTGCCACTAAAGTAAGCCCCTATATCGGTAAGTGCTACCACAATTACCAACCAAATAAGTGCTTCCATTCCAAAATCGTGGTAAAGGGAGAGTAGAAAAAGAAAAGAGGCAGTAGGGTAGAGAAAAGGTAAAAACTTCTTCCAATCCTTATCTTGGGTGTACGCTTCATACGCGGCAAAGATCAACGCCACAATAAAGAAAAGATCGTCAGGATTTGGATAGAAAGCTGCCACGATCCATAACGCTAACGCCCAGTAGTATAACTGCTGTTCATAGCTTTCCATATGAAACAGCTTTAACGCCTCATAAAAAGCGACTACATATATAACTCCAAAAAACGCCCAGGTGATATAGAGGTTATCAATAAAGGCTACTAAGGCTACAATCGCTAGTAAGATTGCCCCCGTTAATACCCTTTTTGGAAGTTCTCCCATTTAAAACCTTTATTTTTAAATTGTAACCGCAATAGTTTTATAGTTTATATACTCCACATTTGAACCCTCTTTAGGTTTTACATAGCGTCGCTGGGTATAATCTACTAAGTATTTTCCCTTCTCTTTTACACTAAATTTTGCGCATAGGGTAGCTGCTAAGGTCAAGATATGTGAAGGAAGTTCTTTTTTTTGAGTTTGTACAATTATATGTGCAGAAGGAATACCTTTTAGATGGAACCATACATCATTAGCTCTAGCCTTCTTTAAAAGCTCTATATTTCCCTTCCTATTTTTCCCAACATATACATTGTATCCATCGATTATATATTTTTCATAATTTTTATCTTTTTTACTCTCTTTAGAGCTCTTTTTATCAAAAAGAAGTTCAATCTCTGCGGGGGAAGTTGCTTCTTGGATAATTCGTTTCTTTTTATCTAAAAACTCTATCTTTTCTAAGAGATTTTGTTGTTGAAGATAGATGTTTTGCGCTCTTTGTTTTAACTTTTTAGCTTTTTGAAAAAGTATTTCAACCGCGTGACTAGGAGTTTTTGCATTTGAGGGAAGTTCTATTTTAATCTCTTTTCCTTCAAAATCTTTTCCAATAAAAACTTTTTGATACGGTTTTAAAGTGTTGATGTTAGCTAAAAGAATCTGGGCGAAGCTATAGGTTTTTTGAGCCTCTTTTTCTAAACTTTCTTTAGAAGGAAGGGAGTTTAGAATTTGTAGAAGTTTATCTTTTTGTTTTTGAAGTTGTAAAGTTTTAGTAGTTTTTAAAACCAAAAGCCGTTTAGCTTGCTCTTGATTAAAAACCTTTTTTAGATATTCTTCAAGATCATCAACTTCTAGAGGGGTTTTATCTATCTTTTTAAGCGGAGGAGGAGGTTGATAAAGACGGTTGGGCTTTAAAGAAGTAGTATAGTGAAGGGCTTGTATAACTTTTCCTTTCTCATCTACTATAATGGCGTTTGCCCTTCTTCCCGTAAATTCTAAAACTAAGCTATATCTCTCCTCTTTATAACTTCTTTTTAAACTGATAGAAATTGTTAAGATCTTATCATCAAAAGCCAGTTTAACCTCATCCACTTTTCCCTTTTTAAAAAATTTAGCTAGAGCTTGATCAAAAGGGGAGTTGTAAAATTTGGTTTTTTGAAACCCTTCATCGATATAGATGAGGTTTTTGGAACGATCTAAGTCAAAAAAAAGTTCTTTTTTATCAAATTTAACTCTTAAACAGTTGTCCCCAACCCTCTCTATCTCCTCTATCTTTTTTACATCTTCTAGATAGTTTTTAACTGCTAATAGCTCTTTATATCTCAATGTTATAAACCTCTTAATACCAACCCAAAATAAAGAGCTAACACTCCCAAAAAGATATTTAAAGGCAACATATATTTGGCGATTGGAGCTAAATATTTCTTAGTCATTAGAAAGTTTGAGGCAAGATAGAAACTTTGAGCTTTAAATCTAAGCCATACCATTGCTAAATAGTTTAAAGTCATTATCAACCAGATAGCTTCTTTTAAATGGACAATTTTACTTAACTGCGTATGTCCTCTAAAACCAAAACTGCTAGCTAGATAAAGTCCAGTAGCAAGTAAAATCGCAATAAAAGGGGCTACTAAGACAAATAAGCGCCCAGTCATCTCTAGAGTTCTTGCTAATCTAACCTGTTCATCGGTGATATTTTGTAAAGTTGGATGGACGGCAAATCTAACCACTATCATCCCTCCAACCCAAACTATTGCGGAAAGAATATGAAAAAAGATTAAGTAAAGTTCCATCACTCAAGCTCCTCCTTTACAAATTGTAAAGCTCTCTCTTTAGCTTCTTTCAATTTAGTTGCATCTTTACCGCCAGCTTGAGCAAAATCTTTTCTTCCTCCACCACCTCCTGCTAATAAAGGAGCAACCTCTTTAACCCATTCTCCTGCGTGTAATTCTACTCCTTTAACTCCTGCAGCTAAGAGTACTTTCTCTCCCTTTTTTTGAAAAAGCATCACCGCTATCTTTTCACTTCCATTTTTTAAATCATCAACTATTTTCTTAATATCTCCCCCCTCCACCTCGTCAATTACTACCTTGTATCCGTTAACTTCATAACTTTTAAGCTCGCTAGATTTAACTTTAGAAACGTTTTTTAACTCCTCTTTTAACCTTTTTATCTCCTCTTTTAATCTTTTAACTCCAGCTACAACATCGCTATTTTTTACCTCATTAACCGCTTTATTTAACTCCTCTCTCCACTCTTTAGCAACCTTAACTGCACTTTTTCCACAAACCGCCTCAACTCTTCTAACTCCACTACTTACTCCACTCTCTTTTAAAATAAAAAAGCCTCCTATCTCCGCACTATTTTTAACGTGAGTTCCTCCACACAGCTCTATACTCACATCACCGAACTTAACAACTCTAACCCTCTCTCCATACTTTTCCCCAAAAAGGGACATCGCTCCCATCGCTTTAGCTTTTTCTAAAGGCATCTCTTCAACTTCAGCCTCTATTCCTCTTGCTACCACCTCGTTTACAAAACTTTCCACTTTTTCCAATTCTGTAGGAGTTAAAGGTTTAGGATGGGAAAAATCAAATCTTAACCGATTCTCTTCTACCAAACTTCCTTGTTGGAAAACGTGATCTCCTAAAATTTTCCTTAGAGCAGAATGGAGAAGATGGGTAGCAGAGTGGTGTTTAGCTATCTCTCTTCTAGAATCATCTACAATCGCTTCAACAGCTTCATCAACTTTTACCTCTTGAACAGCTTCAACTAAACTTAAATTTAAATCTATCAACTTTTGAGTATCTAAAACTTTTGCAATAACTTCACCCTCATACAACCTCAACTCACCCCTATCTCCAATCTGTCCTCCTCCTTGAGCATAGAAAGGAGTCTCCTCTAAAAGTACCCACCCCTTTGAACCTTTAGGAAGAGAATCTACCCTTTTAAACTCCTCATCCAATAGAGCTAAAATGATAGTATGGGATTTTAACTTTTCATACCCTACAAACTCATTTTTTAACCCTACTAACTCTTTTACATCTTTACTAACAACTAAATCGCCGCTCCCTTTCCACGCCGCTTTAGCTCTCTTTTTTTGTTGCTGCATCAACTCATCAAACCGCTTTTTGTCTAACTCTAACCCCTTCTCTCTCAACATATCTAGGGTTAAATCTAACGGAAAGCCGTAAGTGTCATAAAGCTTAAAAGCTACATCTCCACTAAAAATTTTAGAGGTTTTAGCAAGCTCTTGCTCAAAAAGTCTCATTCCAGCTTCAATTGTCTGATAAAACCGCTCCTCTTCAGCTTTAATCTGCTCTTTTACACTTGGGAGTTTAGAAAAAAGGTACTCATAATGGCTTCCCATAATTTGAGCCACTATATCAGCTAGCTGATACATAAACGGCTCTTTTAAACCCAATAGATAGCCGTGGCGCACTCCTCGACGCAAAATTCTTCTTAAAACATACCCCCTTCCCTCGTTACTAAACATCACTCCCTGAGAGAGGAGAAAGGTTACAGCTCTAATATGGTCGGCTATAACTCTAAAACTTGCCCCTTCGCTATAGATATACTTTTTTTTGGCTAGCTCGCTAATTTCATTGATAATAGGCATAAACAAAGAGGTGTCATAGTTACTTAAAACTCCCTCTTTGATCGCTAATATTCTCTCTAATCCCATTCCCGTATCGATACTGGGTTTAGGTAAAGGAAGAAGCTCCCCAGCCTCATTTTTCTCATACTGCATAAAAACTAAATTCCAAATCTCTAAAAAACGATCCCCCTCTCCTCCTAAATAATCCTCACTTCCTTTAAAGTGTTTTTTACCTTGATCGTAAAAAATTTCGCTACAAGGTCCACAAGGTCCCGTATCTCCCATCTGCCAAAAATTGTCTTTATCTCCAAACTTTTTAATTCTGCTTTTTTTTACATACTTTGTCCAGATTTTTGCAGCTTCTTCATCACTTTCGTGAACAGTAATCCAAAGCTTTTTGGTAGGAAGTTCTAAAACTTTAGTTACAAACTCCCACGCAAAATCGATCGCCTCCTCTTTAAAGTAATCCCCAAAGCTAAAGTTACCCAACATCTCAAAAAAAGTGTGGTGGCGGGCGGTATATCCAACATTTTCTAAATCGTTATGTTTTCCTCCAGCTCTCACACAGGTTTGACAACTTGCAGCTCTAGGAGTTTTGGCCTCCTCTTCTCCGGTAAAAATCTTTTTAAAAGGAACCATTCCCGCATTTGTAAAAAGGAGAGTAGGGTCTTGAGGGACTAAGTTGGCACTTGGATAGATGGTATGATCTTTAGTTTTGAAGTAGTTTAAGAAAGCTTTTCTAATATCCATAAGTTCCTCTTTTTTAACTATATTTTACCAAAACTAATCTTTTGGGGTGAGATAACCCTCTCCTATCATCTCCAAAACAATGTCTCTAAATACGGGAACTGCACTCTTAGAAGCGTAATAGCGAGTCTTAGGTTCAATTACCGTAACCCCTATTGTGTAACGGTGTTTTTCATCATTAGCAAAACCAAAAAAGGAGCTGTTATACCGTTTTGTGTAGCGTCCATTTTGGGCAATCCTAGCCGTTCCGGTTTTTCCACCTATCTCAATCCCATCTATTTTAGTAAGTTTTCCAGTTCCTCTAGTTACAACCTTTTTTAAGATTCTTTTCATAGTTACTACTGTATCCATCGATAGAACTTTTTCCTCTTTAAAAGCGGGAAGGGAGATTCTTTTGTTAGTGGAGCTTAAAAAGCTAGCGATCCTAGGAGCTTTCTTTATTCCATCGTCGTTAAAAAGGTTGTAAGCGTTTAAAAGCTGCATAAAGGTAACTCTAATCCCATATCCATACCCAATAGTTGCTTTGTATACCTCATTTTTAAACCGATACACAGGCTGGATAGAACCTCTTTTTTCAAAAGGAAGATCAACTCCAGTTTTTTTACCAAAACCCAGTTTTAAAAGGTCTTCATAAAAAACTCCGTAAGGGATTCTTTGAGCTAGCTGGGCGATTCCGATGTTACTTGAGTAAACGATCACATTCTCAGCACTGATCCAGTTAAATTTATGCTCATCGGTTATCACCTTATTCCCAATTTTGTAACGCCCTTGATACCCTTTTAGCACTTCTAGAGGTTTTACTAAGTTGTGTTCTAACAAAATCGCAAAAGTTATAGGTTTCATCACCGAACCGGGCTCAAACTCATATTCTACAAATTTAGCATTCAACGCTTCATAATCTTTTCTTCTGATCTTTTTAGGGTTATAACGGTTAGAGGTTGCAATAGCTAAAATCTTTCCACTTCTAGAATCCATAACGGCGGCAATAATCTCTTTTGCATCTAGATCGGCTTTATGAGCGTCTAAGATATTTTCTAAGCTTTTTTGTAAAAGCATATCTACATTTAAATGGACATTGAACCCATCAATTCTTTTTTTGATAGTAGCTTCTTTATTTAGGATGATGTTATTTCCAATATCTCTTTTTCCTTGAATTAAGCCATCCTGTTTAGGCTTTATATCGTTTTCATAATAACGCTCAATCCCTTTTACCCCTCTAATTCTAGTGTAATACTCCTCCTCATACTTTTGTACATACCCAATTACAGGAGTTAAAATATCTTGATAAGGATAGATTCTAGTTTCACCACTTTCTAGAATAGATAACCCTTGTTTTATCACCTTTTTACCAACTTTATAAGGGACAAACATATCCATCTGATACAGTTTTCTAGCCAAAATCTTTAGCTGGTAAGCGGTTTTAGTATCCAGATTATAGGAGAGAACTACATACCCTTTTTTTTCTAACTTTCTGCGCACCTCTCCCTCAGGCATTCCACTGTAGATAGAAAAGAGCCTTACAAAGAGGTCTCTTTTTTTGGGATCGATACAACGGGTATTTACAGCTACCTTGTAAAGCTTATTGGAATAAACTATCTGGTAACCATCTTTACTAATAATAGAGCCTCTGATAGCTCTATTTTTATCGGAAGCCCAAAGGTTGGGCAACTTTCGATCCTCAACTATAATCTTGAGCACCGCACCGATAAATATCAAAATGGCAAACACAAAAAATACGAAAGTAATGGCTATTTTGAGGGTTCTATTTGAAATATCCATAAGTTCTTTTTACTTAATGTTTTTTTGGGTTAATGTGGTTAAAATAATACTCTTAAACCAATAAATCTTGACTTAAAAGAGTTCCATGATTGATAAAAAGCTGTTTTACCTTTCAGTTGCGTTGATGTTGACCAGTGTAGTTGCGTCTTACACGCTCACGGTTTATACTACTCTTTACTTTAAGTATGATCAGTTTCATTTTTTTCTTCGACAGCTCTTATATGCGTTAGTAGCGATACTTTTGATGTGGTATCTTTCACGATTAGACCCCTACAAATGGAGTACAAAGATAGGTTTAGGGGTGTTTTTTAGTTTCTTTTTTTTGATGTTTGCAATGAACTTTTTTCCACCCTCAATGGTAGTGACGGTTGGAGGGGCAAAACGGTGGATAAAGATGCCACTTTTCTCTTTAGCGCCGGTAGAATTTTTTAAGATCGGCTTTGTATTTTTCCTAGCTTGGAGCTTTTCTAGGAAGTTTAGACCTAACCAACCCAAAAACCTCTATTACGAAATTAAGCTTATAGCTCCTTATGTGTTTCTTTTCGTAATAGCTTCTATCTTTATTGCTATCTTTCAAAACGATATAGGGCAGGTGATGGTGTTAGGTTTGACTTTAGCTTTTATGTTGGTATTTGCAGGAAGAAGCTTTAAGCTTTTTTTAATTTTAATCTCCTTAGCCGCTACTTTGTTTGTAATTTTTGTTTCGATCTCGGAACATAGGATAGCCAGAATTAAGATGTGGTGGGCTAGCGCTCAAAACCTCATCCTCTCCTATCTACCTGGATGGATGGCTCAAGAGTTAAAAATAGATGATGCCAAAGAGTCTTATCAAATTATGAACTCCCTAAACGCTATACATAATGGTGGAATCTTAGGACAGGGATTAGGAAATGGGGAGTTAAAGCTGGGATTTTTAAGTGAGATCCACACCGACTTTGTACTTTCTGGATTGGCGGAGGAGATAGGATTTTTTGGAATTTTACTTCTAATGGGAGTTTACATTATGTTACTTCATCGACTTTTTAAGATAGCCAACCACGCCCAAGATAGGGTAGCTTATCTGTTTAGTATAGGTATTGCTATCTTAATTGGATTCTCTTTATTGATAAATAGTTACGGAATTACTAGCATAATCCCTATCAAAGGGATAGCGGTTCCGATGTTAAGCTATGGAGGAAGTTCAATGATCGCTAATGGATTAGCGTTAGGAATGGTTTTGATGTTAAGTAAAAAAGGGGATAGGTGAAAGCAGTAATAACCGGCGGAGGAACAGGAGGGCATTTAGCAGTAGCTAAAGCGTTTGCTAGAGAGTTAAAAAAAAATGAAATCCCTGCAATCTATATCGGTTCTACTAAAGGACAAGATAGAGGATGGTTTGAAAAAGATAACCTTTTTTCCCAAACCTTTTTTTTAGATTCTACGGGAGTAGTAAACCAAAAAGGGATAAAAAAACTAAAAGCGCTTTGGCAGATAGGAAAAGAGACTAGAAAAACGTTTCCTATTTTAGAAAAGATCGATTTTGTCTTAAGTGTAGGAGGATTTTCAGCCGCACCAGCAGCTTTAGGAGCTGTAGCAAAGAAAAAACCGCTTTTTATCCACGAACAAAACGCTCATATCGGTTCGTTGAATAAAGTTTTAATGCCGTTTGCTAAAGGTTTTTTCTCCTCCTTTCACAAACCTTACTACCCCTACCCAGTTTGTGAAGAGTTTTTTAAAACCGCGAGAATTAGAGAGGGGATAGAAACGGTTATCTTTTTAGGAGGCAGTCAAGGGGCGAGTGCAATCAATAGCTTCGCTTTAGAGATAGCTCCCCTTTTGAAAGAAAGAGGGGTTAAAAAGATTTTTCATCAAACTGGAACAAAAGAGTATCAAAAGGTAAAAGAGGGATATGAAAAGTTAGGTATAGAGGCTGAGGTGTTTGAATTTACTAACGATCTACCCACCTATTTAGCTAAAGCGGATTTTGCAATCTCTAGGGCAGGAGCTGGAACTTTATGGGAGTTGTGTGCTAACAATCTTCCAGCCCTTCTAATTCCCTACCCTTACGCTGCAAACGATCATCAATATAAAAACGCCCTCTTTTTTAGTCTAAAAGGGGCAGCTCTTATTAGACGTCAAGAGAATCTGGAAGCTTCAGTAGTAAAAGAGATATTTGCACTTCCAATCAAAGAGATGAGTCTAAAGCTTAAAGAGTTAGCCAAACCAAACGGAGCAGAGGTGATTTTAAAAAAAATCCTCTCTACTTTATGACTACTCTATTTTTTCCTAGCTTCTTAGCTTCATATAACGCCTTATCCGCTCTTTCTAACACCTTTTGAAAACTCTCCCCCTCCTCTTTTTGAGTCCCTCCAAAACTTGCGGTAAATTTGATAGAAGTATTTTCATCCACTTTTACCTCGTGGTTTTCTATTACACCTCTAAGCCTCTCTCCTACAACTTGAGCTGCTCTTTTATCTCCATTTAAAAGTAAAATAACAAACTCTTCTCCCCCATAACGATAAGTTTTAGTATCTTTTCGTACATATTTGGTAAAGATCTCTCCAACTTGTTGTAAAACCTTATCTCCAGCTTGATGACCATAGGTATCATTTATCTGTTTAAAATTATCTATATCAGAAATCAATAGACTATAAGGAAGTTTACTTTCCTCTAATCGCTTAATATCTTTTTCAAAACTTCTTCTGTTATAAACTCCTGTTAAAGGGTCTAGCTCCACCTCTTTTTTTTGCTCCCTAAACCTCTCTTCAATAAGCGCAAGTCTTTGACGATTCTCTTCTAAAAACTCTTTTAGGCGTCTATTTTCTTCCTCCAATTTGGCAATTTTTAACCTAAGCCGTTTAATCCTTTTCCTATCTAAATCATCCAGTGCGCTAATACTTTCTTGAAGATAAAGATCGTGAGAAGTGATATTGTGTTGAAATTGATCTAAAGCGGTAAAAGAGTTTTTAGTAATGTGGTGTAGACTAAAAGAGATTTCTCTCATCTCCTCTAAATTGTGCAAAATAGAGGAATCCCCAAAACATCTTTTATAAAGAAGTTTTAAGTTTTTAGTGGTTAGAATATGTTTTTCTTCAATAGCTTTACAGATCACATAAAACCATTCATCGTAATTGCGGGGGGTAAAAGTTATTTTATTTTGGCTCATAAAGGCAATCGTTTTCTTTGCAATTTTTGCTACCTCCTCTTGCTCTTGTCGAGTCAAGCGGTGAGCTTTTACAAATCGTGAACATCTCATCTTCCTACCTTAAATCCAAACGTTATCGATTAGCCTAGTACTCCCTACATAGCCTGCTACTAAGATTATCGTATTGGAAGGTTGAATCTGTTCCAAAAAATTAAACTCTCTATCTACAATCTCCACATATTCTACCCTAATAGGTTTTAAGAGTTTTAACATCTCCTCTTTTATTTTTTTACTATCTCTCTCTCCTTGCTGAATAAGTTTTACCGCCCGTTTTAGAGAGCGGGGGATTTGAAGAGCTATATCTCTCTCTTGCGGGGAGAGGTAGATATTTCGACTGCTTAAAGCTAGTCCATCACTATCTCTAACTATTTCACACCCTACGATTTTGGTTGGAAGATAAAACTCTCTAACCATCTTTTGAACCAGATAAAGCTGTTGGGCGTCCTTTTTTCCAAAATAGGCTCTTGTAGGTCTTGTTAGATTTAAAAGTTTGTTAACTATTTGCAACACCCCATCAAAATGGCCGGGTCTAAAATGTCCTTCCAAAATGTACCCTTTAACTTTGGGAGCTTTTACTAGTACCTCATCTTCAAAATAGATACTTTCCTTAGTTGGAGTAAAAAGAAGGTCAACTTTTGCCCGTTTACAAATCTCTTTATCCGCTTCCAGTTTTCGAGGGTATTTATTAAAATCTTCTCCGGGAAGAAATTGGGTCGGATTTACAAAGATAGAAACGATAGTAAAATCGTTCTCTTTTACACTTTTTTCAATTAAGGAAAGATGCCCTTTATGCAACGCCCCCATCGTTGGGACAAACCCTACACTACCTTTTAGAGTTGCCCGTGTTTGCTGTAACTCTTGAGGGGTTGTTAAAATCTCCATTAGTAGACCTTTTGATATAATTTTGGTGAAATTTTACCCAAAATCAGGAGAAAG
>JAADFB010000004.1 GCA_013153095.1 Campylobacterota bacterium
CGTTAGTTACTCAACTGGGCAAAGTTGAAAAAGGAAAGGCGTTTCAAATCAAGGGGATGGAGTATGAGGTCGAAAAGCTTTTAGAAGGGGCGAAAGAGGTTAAAAAGATTTTAGAAGGAGAGTATATAAATCTTTACCTCTCTCCTAAAGATTACCACCGATTCCATATGCCTTTAAAGTTGAAAGTTGAAAGATTAATCCATCTTCCCGGTAAACTTTATCCAGTCAATTTTTTCTATCTCAAACGAAAAAAGAACCTCTTTATCGAAAATGAACGGGTAATTTTAGAATGTAAAACACAAGAGGGTAAAGTTGCTTATATTGTGCTAGTTGGGGCGTTGAATGTGGGAAAGATAAAGATCGTTTTTGAAAAAAGGTTACAAACTAACCGCTCTAAAACCCCTAGAGTTTTTGAATATAAGAATTTATGGCTAGAAAAAGGGGAGTTGTTAGGATACTTTATGATGGGTTCAACAATTTTACTGTTCTTTGAACCCAATTTTTGTAAGTGGGTGGTTGAGGTTGGAGAAAAGGTTAGGTTTGGACAACAGATCGCTAAGAGAGGAGAGTCCTCTCTAGTTTAGTTTTGGTTTTGGAGTTTCTGCGGTTTCAGTAGGAAGCATTGGAAGCTCTATTTTTGGCTTTCTTCCATCTAAAGCTTTAAAGAATGTAGCTATAGCCTCAATCTCTTCATCGGTAAGCTCTTTTCCTAATTGGGTTTTTCCCATAATAAAAATAGTCTCTTTTATATCGTAAGTTGCGCCATTATGGAAGTAAGGAGCGGTTTGAAGAATGTTTCTTAAAGTTGGTACTTTTACCATTCCATTCTTATCACCTTTAAAATCTCCTATATAAGCGTATTTGTAAGGTTTAACTGCTGGAAATGGTGCCATTCCTCCACCTAATCCTACTCCATTATGGCAACTAGCACATCCAACAGAGATAAAAGTTTTTAACCCCTCCTTCTCTTTAGAGGTTAGAGCGTCTTCATCCCCGTTTAAATAATCGTCATATCTGCTAGGAGTGATTAAAGTTCTCTCAAACGCCCCGATCGCTTTCCCAATGGTTTCAATAGTAATTTTTTCCCCTTTAAACACCTTCTCAAACGCTTCTTTGTACTCAGGAATAGAAGTAACCACTTTTACGGCATCTTCCGCTCTCATATCCATTTCTGGGGGAGCTTGGATAGGACCGGTAGCTTGATCTTCTAAACTAGGACTTCTTCCATCCCAAAACTGTCTAGAGTTAAATACCGCATTGTAAACTGTAGGTGAATTTAGGTGATGTGGATTTTGTCTCCATTTGTGTCCAGTAGCCACTGGAACATTATCATCTCCTCCTAAAGATAGGTTATGACAAGTGTTACAGCTAATTAGCCCACTTTTAGAAAGTCTAGGGTCAAAATAGAGCTTTTTACCTAACTCTACCTTCTCTTTTGTAAGTGGATTGTTTGGATTATCTATTAACTCTAAAACTTTTTTTGCTTCTTTAGGGATGGGTTGTAGATTAGCTTGTTTTAGCATCACTTCATCTAGTGCTAGAGCTTCTATTGCCAGTGCTGCTGCTAGAGTAAGACTTATTCCTACAAGTATTTTCATCACTCCTCCTTTTTTGGAGGGGATTATAACATAAGAGGGTTTTTTTCCCTCAAACTGAGGGAGTTTAACGTTTTTGGAGTTTTGCTAGAAGAATATCTAAGTAGCTAGAAAGCCTTTCCCAAGGATTTGCAAGGCTTTGTTCAGTGATATAAAGATAATCGTAACACTCCACAAATCTATCTAGTAAAGAGTGGTGTAATCTTTTTTGGGTATGTAGAAGGAGGGCGCTTTTTTCTTTGTTAGGGCAAAAATTGGGTATCTTGTCTGCTTCATAACTTACCACAATATCGGCTAAAGAATAAAAACTTTTATCAACTTCCACACCTGGATTTAAGGCCAATAGATTAAAACGATCATAAACAACCTTATGAAGGTCTTGGTAGTATGGTAAAGATTGTATAGAGGAATTAACCTCATCTACAAATATTCCATCAATTCCAAACTTCTTATAATATCTCTCCCAGCGTAAAATATCTAAAATCACTTTCTCTTTTTTTCTATTCCCGTAAGAGGTGTGTACATATCCTATCGTTGTAATCCCTGCTTTATGTAAGGTAGAGATCATCTTTACAAAGTTAGGATCGATTCTTCTAAAAGTTCCATTGGAAGGGTTGATGATGGTAATTATTTGAGTTAGAGGATAGCGTTTTTTAAGTTCTAGTAATCTTTTTATCTCCTCATCCTCTTTTGTTGGATAGTGGTAAAAGGGGATAAGAACGCCTTTTGCGCTAAAAAGGTGTGTTATTGCCACGACTAAAAAAGCAACTACTTTACCCATCTTTCTTTATAACTTGTCGTAATGCTAACTCGATCTTATGCCCCTTTTGGCTTAACACCTCTACCTCAACCTCATCCCCTTCACTTAAAACATCTTCAACCCTTTTTACCCTTCCAGTAGAAAGTTTAGAGATGTGTAAAAGTCCATCTACCCCTTGTGGAAGCTCAATAAACGCCCCAAAAGTTGTTATTCTCTTAACTTTTCCTCTTAAAATTTCTCCGGGCTCAAACTGAACAGTAGGAGCTGAAGGTTTATTAGTTATCTCTTGGATATACTCACACGCGGCGATAACTTTGGGTTTATTTTTACCTGTAACCCTAACTTTGCCTTTTTCTCTATCGATATCTATGGAAACTTCAAACTTCTCAATAATCTCTTTTATCGTCTTTCCAGCTTGCCCAATAATATCCACAATCTTGCTAGGGTGTACCATTATAGTTTTAGAGGTTGGAAGATTCTCTTCATTAATCTCTATCTCCTCCTCCGCCTTTTTCATAATCTCTAAAATCTTTAATCTAGCTTCTCTAGCTTGCTCTAAAGCCTCTTTTAAAATCTCATGCTTTATCCCTCCAAGTTTAATATCCATCTGCATAGCGGTTACTCCATCGTGTGTACCAGCTACTTTAAAATCCATATCTCCATCGTGATCCTCTAATCCCATAATATCGGTTAAAATCGCATACCTCTCACCCTCTACAACCAAACCCATCGCAACCCCAGCAACCAGGTCAACTAACTCAATATTTGCAGCTCTCATCGCTAACGCTCCTCCGCATACCGT
>JAADFB010000001.1 GCA_013153095.1 Campylobacterota bacterium
AACGTAGATGGTTATACTTATTTAGAAGGTGCAAGAGATATAAACGCAGGGTTTCATCAAGAAAATGATCTCTCCAAAATCAACTCACCTTTATCTAAACTTTTAGCCTATACTCATCAAATAACAGGAATTTCATTAGATACATTAGGGCTTTACCTCCCAGGAATTATAGGCTCTTTAATAGTCATTCCTTTAATCTTAATAGGCAGAGCGTTAGGAATATTATGGGTAGGTTTTTTATCCGCTCTCTTAGCAGGTATTGCTTGGAGCTATTACCATCGTACAATGTATGGATATCTAGATACCGATATGTTAACTGTAGTTCTTCCTACCTTTGCTGTATGGGGAATGGTTGAAGCTTTAAGAAATAATAGATATTGGTTAATAGCTCCTTTGTTCGTGATTTTAATGAAAATTTGGCATCCGGGCTTACACCATATAGCTAACGGTATGTTCTTGATGGGAGTAATTTATCTTTTATATTTACATTTCATTAAAAAAGAAGATATTTACAAAAAAGTTTTTTTCTTAGTTTTATATCTTATCGCTTTACTACCTTTATCTCCTTTAATTCTTCTAATCACAATAATAGGTGTTTATTTTCTTTATACTCGAAAAATAGAAAAAACTACACTTCCTATATCTCCTTTAAACTTGATAGGGATAGTAACGGTTGGATTTCTATTGATAATAGGTTTACCGTGGATAAGTACAGTAATTAAAAGTGCCTACTTTACTAGAGATGTTACAGATGATGTTGGAAATATCCATTATTATGAGGTAGTTAATACCGTAAGAGAAGCGGGTAGAATTAGTTGGGATCTTTTAGTACATCGAATAAGTGGAAGCTGGCTAGGTTTTTTATTGGGAGTAATAGGATATATCTGGCTATTAATTAGATACCCGGTAATGATAGTTTCTCTTCCTATGGTTGTATTAGGTTTTTTTGCTCTTCAAGGAGGTCTTCGTTTTACCGTGTTTGCTGTTCCCTTTATCGCGTTAGGAGATGCGTATCTTTTTTGGAGAGTTGGAGAGAAAATAGCTAGTTTTGTAAAAAATTTTAAATTTTCTAACTATCTTCCCTATTTCCTCTCAGCTATTTTGATGGGGGGAGTTATCTATCCTAACTATAAACATGTTCACCAATATATCACTCCCACAACTTTTAACAAAGAAGAAGTCGAGATTTTAGAAAAGTTTAAAACAATAGCTAAAAGGGAAGATTATGTCCTAACTTGGTGGGATTATGGGTATCCGATTAGATATTATGCTGATGTAAAAACTTTAATAGATGGGGGAAAACATAGCGGAAATGTAAACTATCCTGTAAGTTTTGCTTTAACTAGACCTCAACTTCCCAGTTACAATATGGCTATATTAGATGTATATTTTACTGAACTACACTTTAGAGATAAAAAACCGTTTGATATCGTTAAAGATATTATGAACTATTACAATCTAAAGTCTATCGATGAGGTAGAACCTTTCCTTTATAAAAAGATTCCTCTTCCTTCAATTAAAGAGGATATATATTACTACCTACCTCTTAGAATGTTAAACATCTTCCCTACCGTAGCACTTTTTAGCTATATCGATTTGAAAACGGGAAAACTTAGAAAAAACCCTTTCTATATTCAAACTACTATCAAAGGAAAAGGCAACCAAGGAGAAATAGTTTTATCAAATGGAATTCTTATCTATCCTAACGGTACTATCAAGTTAGGAAAACAGTTAATTCCTATTAACACATTTGTAACCACTCTTTATAATCCTCAAGGTAAGTTTGAGGTAATTAAACAGCAAGGCGATTCCAATTCTCCAGTATTTGTAATCTGGATGCGATCTTATAATAAACTCCTAATAATGGATAAAGATTTTTATAATTCCTCTTTTATTCAGATGTTCGTTTTAGAAAATTATGATAAAAGTCTGTTTGAACCGGTTATACTTAACCCGTGGGTAAAAATATACAAAGTTAAAAAGTAGTTAGGTAGTGTGTGGGATTGCAGGGTTTAATTTTCCAGTAGAAGAGAGGAGAATTTTTAATTCTCTCTTTCATCGAGGTCCAGATGAACAAAGTGCTTGGAACGATAACTATTTCTTCTTTTTTCACACCCGTCTAGCCATTCAAGATATCCAACAAGGTCATCAACCTTTCTTTTTTCAAAACTATCTCATCTTTTTTAACGGGGAGATTTATAACCATCTAGAGCTAAGAGAAAATTATTTGAAAGAGTTTAAGTTTCTAACTTTAAGTGATACAGAAACTCTTCTTTATTTATATCTAAAGTTTAAAGAAAAAATGTTTTCTCTTATAGATGGAATGTTTGCTTTAGCTATCTATGATACAAGTTCTAAAAAGCTGTTTTTAGCTAGAGATAGAGCGGGAAAGAAACCTTTATATCTTTACCAAAAGGGAAATAAGTTTGGATTTGCTAGTGAGATAAACAGTTTAAAATTTCTACAACCTCAAATAGATGAAGAGGATATAAAACTATATCTCTCTTTAGGCTTTTGTGAGAGTGGGTATAAGGAGATAAAAGAGTTCCCTCCGGGTTTTTATGGGTATTTTGAAAGAGGGGAGTTAAAAAAATATCCTTATTTTGATATTTTACCGTTTTATCAAGAACCAAAACTATCTTTAGTAAAAGAGGAAATAGCTTTAATAGAGGAAAAATTAGAGCTTTCTGTTAAAAATCGACTTTTTTCTAGTGATGTAGAAGTTGGAGCTTTTCTAAGTGGAGGGATAGATAGCGGATTAATAGTAGCTCTAGCTAGCAAATATAAAAATATCAAAACTTTCACAGTTAGATTTAAAGGAGAGCTAGATGAAACAGCTCTAGCTAAACTCACTGCAACAAAGTTTAATACCCAACATTTTGTTCTTGATATAGAGATGGATGTAAAAGAGAAGATAGAAGAGATTCTTCTCAATTATGGAAAGCCTTTTTTTGATAGTAGTGCAATTCCTAGTTACTTTATTTCCAAAGAGGCTAGAAAATATGTAAAAGTTGTATTAAACGGCGATGGGGCAGATGAGCTTTTTGCAGGATATAGAAGATATCTTCCTTTCTATTATCAATTAGATGAGAAATTGAAAAGACTTAAATGGCTTTCTTCCTATTTAACCCCTCAAAAAAGAGG
>JAADFB010000083.1 GCA_013153095.1 Campylobacterota bacterium
AGCCGTTTCTCATCCCATCTTTTTTAACTTTTTCTCTCAACTTCTCCCAATCATAAATATATCCAAATAACCCTCCTCTCTCAGGAGTCAACTTTTTAGCTTCCTCAGTGGCGTTATCTATAGGAAAAACTCCTTTGCTCCATTTCGAACCTTTAAAAAGTGGATAAACCCCTTTTTCTACCGCTAGGTTTGAGGAGGCTCTAATAGCGTTATAGCTAATCATCTCCATAATCTCATCGATTTTTTTAAAATGTTCCTCGCTTCCCCACTCAATTTTAGCCTCAGCCAACATCTGAGCCTCTCCCATAACTCCTAAACCGATAGCTCTAGTTTGAAGATTGGTTTTTTTAACTTTCTCTAGGGGGTAAAAATTTAAATCGATAACATTATCCAGCATTCTAATCGCAATAGGTACAACTCTTTCTATCTCCTCTTTTGTATTTATTTTACTTAAATTTATAGAAGCCAAATTACAAACCGCACTCACTCCGTCAAACTTCTCTTTTTCAACTATAAAAACCTTTTTTCCCTTAATTGAGTCTAAACTAGTTATTTTCCTAGCTTTTTTCTTTATTCCTAAATCGGTGGTTACTATCTCCTCCTCTTCAAATAGATCGATAGTCCCATCCTCATATTTTATCTTTACTTTGTAATGGTTGGGGGCGGTGTTTTGAAAGATTTCGGTGCATAAATTTGAACTTCTAATGATTCCGCTATGATCATTTGGATTACATCTGTTGGCATTATCTTTAAAACATAAAAAGGGGTTTCCTGTTTCAAAATAGCTTCTTAAAATTAATTTCCATAACTCTTTAGCTCTAATTTGCTCTTTAAGAATATCTTCTCGCTGTTCATACTCAATATACCTTTTTTCAAACTCTTCTCCCCATAAATCGGTTAAATCACTAGTTTGAAACGGATCAAATAGCGTCCAGATTCCATCTTCAGCAACCCTTTTCATAAAAAGATCGTTTATCCACAAAGCTGGGAAAAGGTCGTGCGCTCTTCTTCTTTCTTCTCCACTATTTTTTTTAAGATCGATAAAATCTCTTACATCCAAATGCCACGGCTCAATATACACAGCTATCGCACCTTTTCTTGTTCCTAGTTGATCTACAGCTATCGCTATATCGTTGGCTATTTTTAAAAAAGGGATAATTCCCCCCGCAGCGTGTTTATGTCCATCGATATAACTCCCCATAGCTCTAAGTTTACTCCAATCCCATCCAATTCCACCACCATACTTACTTAAAAGTGCCATCTCTTTGTAACTATCAAAAATCCCTTCGATATTATCTGGAGTGCTTCCAATATAACAAGAGCTTAATTGATGACGACTGGTTCTAGCATTGGAGAGAGTGGGAGTTGCCACCATAACCTCAAACTTACTAATAACATCATAAAATTTCTTAGCCCAACTTTGACAATCCAGTTCATTTTGAGCCAAAAACATCGCTACCGCCATAAAAAGGTGTTGAGGTAGTTCAATAGGGTTATTATCTTTATCTTTTAAAAGGTAACGATCATAAAGTGTTCTAATTCCTAAATAGGTAAATTGTAGGTCTCTTTCAGGTTTTAAATAATCATTTAAATCGTCTAGATCATATTTATCTTTTAATCCGGGTAGGATTCTTCCAGCTTTCTCTCCAATCTCAAAATACTCTCTAAGATGTCTATACCCAGTAAATCCGCTAACTTTGTGATAAAGATCGTAAAGAAACAATCTAGCCGCCACAAAAGTCCAGTTAGGACGATCCACATCGATCTTATCTACTGCCGTACGAATTAAGGTTTGTTGAATCTCTTGGGTGGTTATTCCATTGCGAAACTGTATCTTGGCATCCACTTCCAACTCGCTTTGACTAACCCCCTCCAATCCCTCACAGGCAGCTTTAGTATATTTTTGAATCTTGGAAATATCTAGGGGTTCAACCCGTCCGTTTCGCTTGATAACTGTTATCATTCTTTAAACACCCTTGCAAAGATTTTATCTACATTTTTAGTGTAGTAGCTGTAGTCAAAAAACTTTTTTATCTCCTCTTTATCGATTTTTTGGGTGAGTTCTTTATCCTTTAAAAGATATTCTAAAAATAAACTTTCTCCTTTAGAATTTATCGGTTTATCTCCTTGTTGAATTCTTTCCCAAACTTTCATTGCGTTTCGTTGAACTATTTTGTACGCATCTTCTCGACTAACTCCTCTTTTGGTAAGTTCTAAAAGTACCCGTTGACTAAATACTAGTCCGCCGGTTAAGTTTAAATTTTTCTTCATATTTTCAGGATAAACAACCAGGTTTGAGATAACACCATTCAATCTATTTAAAGCAAAATCCAAAGTTATAAAACCGTCTGGTAAGATAAATCTTTCTACTGAAGAGTGGCTAATGTCTCTCTCATGCCAAAGGGCGACATTTTCTAAAGCAGGCATTACCATTGAACGGATCTCTCTAGCTAACCCGGTTAAATTCTCTGTAAGGATAGGGTTTCGTTTATGAGGCATTGCAGAGCTACCTTTTTGTCCTTTGCTAAAAAACTCCTCCGCTTCATACACCTCTGTGCGCTGAAAATGGCGTATATTGGTTGCAACTTTCTCAATAGTTGAAGCGATTAGGGCAAAAGTGGTAAATAATCTAGCGTAGCGATCTCGTTGAATTATCTGATTTGAGATAGGGGCAGGCTTTAAGCCAAGTTCTTGACAAACATATTCCTCCAACTCCATAGGAGCGTGGGCAAAATTTCCCATAGCTCCACTAACTTTTCCTACACTTATAACTTCCAAAGTTTCATAAAGATTTTTTAGATGGCGATTAAACTCATCATACCATAACGCTAACACCAATCCAAACGTTATCGGTTCTCCGTGAATTCCGTGACTTCTTCCCACCATCAAGGTGTATTGATGCTCATAAGCTCTTTTTTTAAGGGACTCCATAACTTTTTTAACATCTTCTATTATCAACTTTAAGCTATCCCTCATCATCAAAGCGTTAGCGGTATCGATTGTATCAGAACTAGTCATAGCGTAATGCAACCATCTAGATTCTTCCCCTAACGATTCGGCTACAGAGGTTAAAAATGCTATAACATCGTGTTTGGTCTCTTTTTCAATCTCCTCTATTCGCTTAAGATCAAACTTGGCATTTTTTAAAATTTTTTTAGCATCTTCTGCAGGTATTAATCCAAGTTTCTCCCACGCTTTGACAGCGGCTAATTCCACTTCAAGCCACGCTCGATATTTAGCCTCTAAACTCCATTTTTCCGACATCTCTTTGCGTGCATACCGTTCAACCATTGCCACCCTTTGCTCGTAATTTTTGGTATATAATGCTAGCTAAAAAAAACTTTAGAAATTCTCAAAAGATTTTCTCAAAGGATAGAGGTTGCCTTTTGAAAAAAAGATAATAAAAACTAATAAAACCATCAAACTTTTTAAACTACTAATGGAGGAGTTTGAAATTCCTTTAAGGGAAGCTCAACGTATAATAGATACCAAAAAAGTGTTTATGAAAGGGTTACCTGTTACGGACAAATCTATAGAAGTAAAGGGGGAAATTGAGGTAATAGATTTCTCTCCTATCTCTAAAGGGTTACAACCTCTTTTTAGAGCCAGAGAGTTCGCAGTTTTTGATAAACCTAGCGGAATTATGGTACATCCTAGAAATAGAAGAAGTGGGTATACTCTTTTGGATGAAGTTAGATGGTATTTTGGTAAGGAAGCTAATATTACTCATCGGTTGGATAAAGAGACTAGTGGGCTGGTATTGGTTTCTAAAAATAAGAGAAGTGAAAAAATCCTAAAAAGAATGTTTGAAGAAAAAGTTATAAAAAAAAGCTACTTAGCACTGGTTGAGGGAAAAGTGGAAAGAGAGCTTTTTATCGATGAACCTATACTTTTAAATAGAGATTATTCAAAGATAAAGGTTAAGGTAGTTGTAGATAAAAAAGGTAAGAAAGCTCAAACTATTATTAAGCCAATAAAGTATATTAAAAATTGTACTTTAGTTGAAGCTATTCCTTTAACTGGAAGGCAACATCAAATTAGGGCACATCTGTTTCATGTGAAACATAAAATTATCGGTGATCCCCTCTATGGCGTTGATTTTAAGATCGCCAGTACCTATTTAGATAATATTTTGAGTCCATTTGAAAGGGTTAAATTCACTGGAGCAGATAGGTTAATGTTACACGCACAAAAGTTGGAATTTAAGTTTAAAGAGACCAATTATAAAATTTTCTCTAAGCAAAACTTTCTTAAAGAGTGTTATCTATCTTTTTCTAAAAGTTACTAAAATAAATCCTCCTAATCCTACTATAACTGTTAAAACGATAATAAAAAGCATCGCATTATCGAGAGCGTTCATTCCTATCCTCCTCACTCTCGATAGAGATTTTTACAAACGCTACGACCATAAAGATTACTGCCGCAATGAGTACCATCATCATAATCAATTCATAATTTTTGAATGGAACTTCCACTCTCCCTCTCCTTTAACTGTCCACAAGCGGCACTAATATCTAACCCTTTAGATTCTCTAACTGTGCATAGTATACCTTTATCAAGTAAATAGCGTTGAAATTCTCTTACTTTTTCTTCACTAGGGCGTTGGAAAGGGGAGTTTGGATAGGGGTTAAAATAGATAAGATTAACTTTGGCTTTGATCCCATTTAAAAGTTTTACTAATTTTTTAGCCGATTTGAGATCGTCGTTTACATCTTTTATAACCAAATATTCAAACATCACCCTTTTTCGCTGATCTATTGGAAACTCTTTTACCGCTTTTATTACACTTTCTATGTTATACGCCTTATTGATAGGCATTAGCCGTTCTCTAAGTTTGTCATCTACAGCGTGTAAAGAGATCGCTAGTAAAACCCCTAAATTCATCTCTCCCAATTTTTTTATTTTGGGAGCTAATCCACTAGTTGAAACTGTTTGACGTCTGGGGGATATGTTTAATCCGTCTGGATCACTAAAAATTTTTATAGCCTTTGCTAAATTTTCCAAATTATCTAACGGCTCTCCCATTCCCATATAAACAATATTTACTCTTCTATTAGCTGGGATATTATTATCCTCTTTGATAGCTAAAAGTTGTCCTACTATCTCTCCTGGAGTTAAATTTCTTACAAACCCGCCTTTAGCGGTTAAGCAGAATGCACATCCTACTTTGCAGCCAACTTGAGTAGACACACATACGGTATATCTAGCTTCCTTAACAATTTTTCCCTCTTTATCTCTTTCCTCCTTTTTCATTGGTAGTAGTACCGCTTCGATAGTGTGGTTGTCTTGAAGCTTGAAAAGATATTTTTTGCTCCCATCTTTGCTTTTTTCTACTTTGATGGTTTCTAAAGGAGAAATAGTATAGTTTTTCTCTAACTCCTCTTTTAAACTTTTAGGAAGATTTTTCATCTCCTTAAAACTTTTAACCCCTTTTTGATATAGCCAATGGAAAACTTGTTTTGCTCTAAAGGTGGGAGAGAGGTTTAGCTCCTCTTTAGTTATATCGTAAATATTTTTTTTCACTAAAAACTCCTATAAGGAAGTACTAAGGTGGGTAAGAGGAAAGACATATTTGAAGTGATACCTTTATGATAAAATAGTAGCCAAAATTATAACATACTTAACTACTTCTTAAACTTTACCAAAAATAAGCTTTTAAGTAGTATATCTAGGAGGCTTGGAATGAGTTATCACCGTAAAAAGATCTATAACCCAAACTCAACTGAAAAAGTGAATCAAAGAAAAATCTTTGGAGGAGATCCTACAGGGATTTTTGAGTTAAATAAGATCAAATATCAATGGGCTTACAATCTTTGGGAGATGATGTTAGCTAATACCTGGTTTCCTAAAGAGGTTGATATGACTCAAGATGCTAGAGATTATAAACTCTTAACCGATGCAGAAAAATTGGCTTACGATAAGGTGTTAGCCCAACTAATTTTTATGGACAGTTTACAGACCAATAACCTCATCGATAATATCAACCCTTATATTACCGCTCCAGAGGTAAATCTTATCTTAGTTAGACAAGCGTTTGAGGAGGCACTTCACTCACAAAGTTATGCGGTGATGGTGGATAGTATTAGTCAAAATACGGATGAGATTTATGAGTTATGGAGAGAGGATTTAAAACTTAAACAAAAAAACGATTATATCGCAAAAGTTTATGAGGAACTGGCTCAAGACCCCACTGATGAAAATATTGTAAAAGCGATGTTTGCAAATCAGATTTTGGAGGGAATCTATTTTTACAGCGGTTTTACCTACATCTACACCCTAGCTAGAAGTGGAAAGATGTTAGGCTCTGCTCAAATGATTAGGTTTATTCAGCGGGATGAGTTAACTCATCTTTTAATTTTCCAAAATATGATAAATACGGTTAAAAAAGAGCGTCCAGAACTTTTTACTAAAAAGTTAATTGATGAAGTTTATAAGATGTTTGAAGGGGCGGTAGAGCTAGAAAGTAGTTGGGGAAAATATATCACACAAGGGCAGATATTAGGGTTAACTGACGAAATAATTGAACAGTATATCAAATATCTAGCCGATGAGAGATTAAAAAGGGTTGGGTTGGAACCTTTGTATAAAGTGGAACATCCTATTAAGTGGGTAGAAGATTTTAGTAAGTTTAACGATCAAAAGACAAACTTTTTTGAAGGAAATGTTACAAACTATTCGAAAGGAAGTTTAGACTTTGATGACTTTTAACGCTATTCAGATGAAAACAAGCTCCGATTTTGATAAAAATCTAGAGATTTTAAAGAGCTTGATTTTAAAAAGTAACGATCTGGTAGTAGCCCCTGAGGTTTGTTTGACAGGTTTTGCTTATGAGCGTTTTGAGGAGTGTGCTGATTTTTCAAAGAAAGCGATTAAGGAGCTTCTTCCCCTCTCAAAAGATAAGATTATCTGTTACACTCAGATAGAAAAAAGGAGGGGAAAGTTTTACAATATCGCTAAAGTGTTATACAATCAAAAAGTTGTTTACGAGCAACCTAAAGTTAAACTTTTTAAATTTGGGGGAGAAACCAACTATTTTACTCCTGGAAGGATGGAGGATATAAAGTTATTTGAGATTGAGGGTAAAAAATTTGGATTACTTATCTGTTTTGAACTGCGTTTTTTAGAGATATGGGAGAAGCTAAAGGGAGCAGATATTATCTTACTTCCAGCGATGTGGGGAAAACCTAGAAAACGCCATTTTGAACAGCTAAGTGAGGCTTTGGCTTTAATAAATCAAGCGTTTTTAATAGCAAGTGATAGTGCAAATGAGGATATGGCAAAAAGCAGTGCAATTATAGACCCTTTTGGAAAAGCGTATAGGGATGATAGAAAGGTTCTTTTAACTAAAGAGGTCGATTTAAGTGAGATAAAAAAAATGAGAAGATATATGGATATAGGACTATGAATTTAATTGAGAGGATAGAACGGCAAAAGCGTGAAAAGATGGCAGATAGTATTGATGCGGTATTTCCGCTTGATCCTAGAATAAAAAAGGCGTTTATAAATATTCAACGGGAAAAGTTTGTCCCTTTGGGTTTTAGACACTTTGCTTACAAATTGGAGGCGCTTCCTATTGCGGGAAGACAATGGATCAGTTCTCCTTTAACTGTGGCTAAAATGACTCAGTACCTGGAGCCGATTGGAGTAGATAGCGTTTTAGAGATTGGGTGTGGAAGCGGGTATCAAGCTGCGATATTAAGTCAATTGGCTAGAAGAGTTTTTACAGTAGAGAGAATAGGAAGATTGGTAGTAGAAGCTAAAAGAAGATTTAGGGAGTTAGGGTTACACAATATTCACGTTAAACACGCCGATGGAATGCACGGTTGGAAGGAGTTCGCTCCTTATGATCGAATCCTTTTTAGTGCGGCTGTAGAGAGGGTTCCCAGAGAGATTTTTGATCAACTCTCTCCTAGAGGAATTTTAGTAGCTCCTATCATTAAAGGGGATAGACAAATTATTACTAGATTTAATAAAAATGGACGAAAAGAGGAGTTAGAGGGGTGTTTATTTATCGATTCTAAAAGAGGAATTGAATAAAAGTGTGCCAAATTGAAGCATAATTTAAGGAAAAACCTTTTTATCAAAAAAGGATAACAAAACTCTAATTTATAAGCTGGTATGATAGGAAAATCCACTAAAGGAGCTAGGTATGCGTGAGATTGATATGAGTAGTCAAGAATTTTTAGATGAGGTGGAGAAAACAAAAAAATTTACAGATAAAGTGTGTAAACAGTTTGGATGGGTTTATAATCCCAATGAGGAGGTTGTAGAGGGTGTAATTATGGGATTAGCCAGACATAAACTCCTTTATGGCAAAAGGTTCTGTCCTTGCTATATGGTAATAGAAGAGAACGGAAGATTTAAAAGCGCAGATGATAGAATCTGTCCTTGTAAACCTGCGATCGAAAAAGAGATACCGCAAGAAGGTAAGTGTCATTGTGGGATTTTTTGTTCACCAGAGTACGCTAAAACCCACAGCCACTAAAGAAAAAAGGGTCTTAGGAATTTGATATAATTATGCAAAAATCGCTCGCAAAACTACTAATAAAAAGAAGGTTACTATGCGAATTAATGACTTAGATAAACTTGGCATAAAAGATATCAAGAAGGTTTATTACAACTTAGATTATGAGACCCTTTACCAGCACGAGATAGCTCAAAGGGAAGGGATAGAAACAGAGTTAGGAGCGGTTGCAGTAGATACTGGAAAATTTACCGGGAGGAGTCCAAAAGATAAATATTTTGTCAAGCAACCACCTAGTCAAGAGCATATAGCCTGGGGGGAGGTGAATCAACCCGTTTCTAAAGAGGTGTTTGAAGAGCTGTTTCAAAAGGTTAAAGAGTATCTTAGCGGAAAAGAGCTTTACATTATGGACGCCTTTGCAGGGGCAAGTGAAGATAGTAAAAAAGCTATCCGGGTAGTAACAGAAATGGCGTGGCAAGCCCACTTTGTAAAAAATATGTTTATCCGTCCTACTCCAGAGGAGTTGGAAAATTTTCATCCAGATTTTACCCTCTATGTAGCCCCTAAATTTGTAAATAACGATTTTAAAAAACATAATCTAAACTCCGATGTGTTTATCATTTTCAATATTGAAGAGAATGTAGCTATTATTGGTGGTACCTGGTATGGGGGGGAGATAAAGAAGGGTGTTTTTTCGATGATGAATTACTGGTTACCGCTTGAAGGAAAGCTGAGTATGCACTGTTCTGCAAATATTGGAGAGAAAGATGATGTAGCTCTCTTTTTTGGATTAAGCGGTACAGGAAAAACAACTTTAAGCGCTGATCCAAAACGGCGATTAATTGGAGATGATGAACACGGTTGGGATGAGGAGGGAATTTTTAACTTTGAAGGTGGTTGCTACGCTAAAGTGATCGATTTAGATGCAAAAAAAGAGCCTGATATTTATGGGGCGATCAAGCGGGATGCCCTTTTAGAAAATGTAGTAGTAAAAGAGAATGGAGAGGTCGATTTTAAAGATGCTACCAAAACCCAAAATACTCGGGTAAGTTACCCTATCTATCATATCTGTAAGCATAAAGAGGATCTAAAAGGTCCCCATCCCAAAAATATCATCTTTTTAACCGCGGATGCGTTTGGTGTACTACCACCAATTAGTAAGTTAACCAAAGAGCAAGCGATGTACTACTTTTTAAGTGGATATACCGCTAAGGTTGCAGGAACTGAAAGGGGAATAGATGAACCGGTAGCCACTTTTAGCGCTTGCTTTGGAGAAGCTTTTCTTCCCCTTCACCCTACCGTATATGCCAAGCTTTTGGGAGAAAAGATCGATAAACACAATGTGAATGTGTATTTGGTAAATACAGGTTGGACAGGAGGTCCTTATGGAGTTGGAAAGAGGATGAATTTAAGTGATACAAGGGCTTGTGTAAATGCTATCTTGGATGGTTCCATCAACGAAGTAGAATTTGAAAACTTTCCTATCTTCAATCTAGCTATTCCAAAAAAGGTTAAAGGGATCGATAGCAAAATTTTAAATCCTCGCAATACTTGGAAAGATAAGGAGGCGTATGATAAACAGCTAGTCCATTTAGCTAAGCTTTTTATTGAGAATTTTAAGCGTTATCAGGGGTATGGAAATTTTGACTATTCTAAGGCAGGACCTCAACTTTAATCCCCTCTCTCCCTTTGGGGAGCCTATCTATCATTAAATCTAAACATCTCCTTAAAGTGGTTTTATTTTACTTCTATTAAGTTTATTTCGTATAATTTGGTTCAAACTTTTCAATAAGGATTGCTTATGAAAATTCCTAAGCGGTTGGGTTGGATTAGTGGAGGAGTGTTATTAGCGTTACTGATCTGGTTTACTTTTAGCACCTATGGGGCAGGGCGACCTATTGGAGCGTCTACAGGGATAGCTTATATGGGAGCCTGGTTTTTTGGTTTAACAGATACGCCTTACTTTAAAAAGATTACTGAAAGTGGAAGCTGGGAAGTTATATTCTTAATTGGAGTGCTCTTAGGAGGTGCTTTTACCTCCTTATTTATCACTAAAACTTTTAAAATTAGGGCGATTCCTCCTTTATGGAAAAAGCATAAAAACAGTTCTGTTGCTTCTAGACTTTTTTGGAGCTTTATAGGGGGTTTTATGGTAGTTTTTGGAGCTAGATTAGCGGGAGGGTGTACTAGTGGACACTTTCTAAGCGGAGCAAGTCAAACGGCTATTAGTGGACTTATTTTTGGTGGAGTAGCCATTGTGGTTTTGATCTTAACCGGTAGACTTTTCTATAAAAACCTTTAAAGGGGAGAAAAGATGAATTTTAATATTGTGGAATTTTTTTCTGAGACTATTAAGTTGGTACAACAGCAAGATCACGGTTCTATCTGGTTGATTTTGTTGATAGGTTTTCTATTTGGAGTTATTATCCAATGGAGCAGGGTGGATACTTTCGATAAAATTGCAGGTTTTGCAATGTTAAAAGGGTTTAAAGTCCCAAAAATGCTTTTTTTCAGCATTGGGATCGCCTCTATTGGGTTATTTTTTTTGATTAAGATGGGCTTAGCTAGCTACCATATCAAGCCTATAATGTTGGGAGGGATAATTTTAGGTGGAATAATTTTTGCCATTGGGATGGCGATTTTAGGATTATGTCCTGGAACAGGTCCGGTTGCTGTAAGTGAAGGAAATTTAGATGTATTAGTTGGCTTGATTGGAGGGATTTTTGCAGGCGCTCTTTTTACCTATCTTTATCCTGAGTTAGAGAAAATTATGGGGCCTAATTTAGGAAAACTTACCTTAACCCAGTTTTTTGATGGAAGTTGGTTTATCTTCTTATACGGAGTTGCACTGATAGCGATCGCATTTTTACTTCCTAATAGAGAGATTGAGGAAGAAGTGGGGGAGGTGTAACCTCTCCTAAAGATTTCCACTAGCTTTTCTTTTGTACTCCTCAATTGTGGTGAAAAACTCATCCTCTTCTTGCTGGGTTTGTTCTTTTATCGCCTCTTCAAAATTTTGAGTCTGGATCACATTTTCAAAATCCTCTTGAGTTAAAATCTCGCCTTCTTTATATTTCCCCAATAACACATTATTAGCTCCCGTAAGAACCAAATAATCGATTCCTTTAAAAGAGATTAAAGCTATCTTATTTTTGCCATCTAACCGTTTTTCAAATTTTATAGAAAACTCGTTTTTTTGTGGATGTTCAACCACAATCTTTTTAGTTTTGGTAGGTTTGGTATATTTTTGCCATAACTTAAAAAGTAGTAATCCACCAACTAAAACCGCTAAAATTAACACGATCCATAAAAGAGTATCTAACCATTTAATTCCCCGTTTTTCTAACGCTTCAGGAGGAATTTTTAAGCTTAAAATTAGAGAGTAACCGCCATCATTTCTAGGACGATATGCGGAGAGTTTTAAAGGATGGGTTACATAGAAAACAATATCAACCCCATTATTGGTAGAAGGTAAAACATCTATTTGATAAACCACAGGATTATCCAACTTTTTTTGCCAAGGGGATAATATTTCTGCATCACTTAAGTGGATAACTATTCTATCTGTATCTTTCCCCTTCTCAATTTTTCCTTCAAAGGGAAGATCGAAATTGATAATTAAGTCGAGGCGATTTTTATACTCTTTTACGTTGAGGTTTAAAATCGTTGAAGCTGCAAGGTTTAAAACTGTGAAAACCAGGATTAAGACCGCTCTTTTCAATAGGACTCCTACTGCGTGATGAAAAATATTATAGTGAAAATTTAGTATAATCGGGCTTAAAAAAGGGCTTTGATGGAGCTCATTATTGTTGGTATTATTGTTGGGTTTTTGTCCGGTTTTTTTGGCATAGGTGGAGGTACGATTTTAGTACCTATTCTTCTTTATTTAGGTTACGATATAAAAGAGGCTGTTGGAATTTCCGTTACTCAGATGGTTTTTAGCTCCCTTTTTGGTTCCTACCTAAATTTTAAAAAGAATCTTTTTAAAATTAAAGAGGGTTTAGCGATAGGATTGGGTGGAGCGTTGGGGGCGATGGGAAGTGGATATTTTCTAAAAGTTGTCCCTAGCAAAGTGTTGGAATATATGTTTTTGGTATTTGTACTTTTTGCGATGTACCGTTTTTTTAAAGCTCCTGTTCAAACTCACCCATCTAAAGAGATTCCACCTTTTACTATCTTTTTAGTGGGAGCGTTTATTGGGCTTTTTGCTATCAGTATTGGAGTTGGTGGTTCCATTTTAGTAACTCCAATTTTGGTAGGCTTTTTCCATTTAGACGTTAAAAAAGCCGCTTCGATGGGGCTTTTCTTTGTAATATTTTCCTCTTTGAGTGGATTTATTAGTTTAAGTCTTTTTGGACATATCGATTATTTACACGGATTTTTGGTAGGGGCATCCTCTTTGATTGGAGTCTATTTTGGGATCAAGGTTGCCCATAAAACTGAGAGAAAAAGATTTAAAAAAGCTTTGATAGCTATCTATTCGTTGATTTTAGTACTGGTTGCAAAAAAAATCTTTTTGTAAGGAGCTAGATGGGAACTATTAAAATTTTTGGAGCTAGAGAGCATAACTTAAAAAATATCTCCTTAGAGATTCCCAAAAACTCCTTAGTGGTGATTACCGGTTTATCTGGGAGTGGAAAAAGCTCTTTAGCTTTTAATACCATCTATGCAGAGGGACAGCGTAGATATATCGAATCTCTCTCTAGTTACGCTAGACAGTTTTTAGACCGTTTAGATAAACCGGATGTAGACAAGATTGAAGGGTTAACTCCAGCCGTAGCGATTGAACAAAAAAGTACTAGTAAAAATCCTAGGTCTACAGTAGGTACAGTAACGGAAATTTACGATTATCTACGCCTATTATACTCTAGAGTTGGAGTACAACATTGTCATAAATGTGATCAGCCTATCTCCTCAATGAGTTCTCAAGAGATTATTCACGAGGTATTAAAACTTCCTAAAAACAGTAAGCTAATAATCTTAGCCCCTTTAGTAGAAGAGAAAAAAGGAAGTTTTAATGAGCTTCTTCAAAAGCTTAGAAAAGAAGGGTATATTAGAGCGGTTATTGATGGGATAACTGTAAGATTGGATGAGGAGATAGAGCTTTCTAAAAATAAAAAACACACTATTAAAGTTATAGTCGATAGAGTAGTAGTTAAAGAGGAGAATAAAGAACGGATAGCAGAAGATATTGAAAAAGCTTTAAGTTTGGGGGATGGGGAAGTTGAAATTGAATTAGTTGAGGAAAAAAAACAGCTCCATTTTAGTCAAAAGCGAGCTTGTAGTCGATGTAAAGTTAGCTTTGAGCCTTTAGAGCCGTTAAGTTTTTCTTTTAATTCCCCTAAAGGAGCGTGTGAAGAGTGTGATGGATTAGGAGTAAAATATTTGATAGACTTTTCTAAAATCTTAAAACCAAACACACCTCTTTTAAAACTTTTTCCCACTAAAAGCTCCCATTTTAAACTTTTTAAACTTTTTTGTGAAGGTGAGGGGATCGATTTAAATAGATCGTTTGAAGAGTTGAAAGAAGATCAACAAAAAGCTATCCTATATGGAACTTCTAAAAAGTTCTCTTTTAGATTGGGTAGAAAGTATGTTACCAAATCCTGGAGAGGTCTGATAAAAGTTATGTATGAGGATTTAAAAGAGTATGCAGTTGAAAAGGAGTGTCCTAGATGTAAAGGATACCGTTTAAAGTTGGAAAGTTTGGCTGTAAAAGTTGCTAATAAAGGATTGAGGGAAATTTTAGATCTACCTATTGAAGAAGCGGTAAAATTTTTTGACTCTAAAGAAAACTTTTCTTATCTAAGTAAAGGGGAACAACGGATAGCCGAACCGATTTTAAAGGAGATTAGGGAAAGGTTGTTTTTTTTAGTAGACGTAGGTTTAGGATATTTAACTTTAGGTAGAGATGCTAGAACTATAAGCGGAGGAGAGGCTCAAAGAATTAGGATAGCTAGTCAAATAGGGAGCGGATTGACTGGAGTTACTTATGTGTTAGATGAACCAAGTATTGGATTGCACGAGCGAGATACTTTAAAACTGGTTAATACCCTAAAAAATCTCCAAAAAAAGGGAAATACCGTCATTGTAGTAGAACACGATAGGAAAACGATCGAAGCGGCAGATTTTATTGTAGATATGGGACCGGGAGCAGGTAAATTTGGTGGTGAAATAGTTTTTTCAGGAAGTTTAGAAGAGTTGAAAAAAAGCGATACCTTAACTGCAAAATATTTAACTAAGAAAGGGGTTTTCTACTCTAAAGGGAGAAAACCACAAGGATGGCTTACTTTAAAAAATGTAAATATTAACAACATCTCCAATTTAAAAGTCAGCTTCCCTTTAAAAAATTTTGTAGTAGTTAGTGGAGTTAGTGGGAGTGGAAAAAGCTCTTTAGTACTACAGACTCTACTTCCAGTAGTGAAGGAAGCATTGCATAGGAAAATTAAAAAGATAGAAAGGGTAGAGGTTGAAGGAGTAGAGAATTTAGATAAAGTGATCTCTTTAGATCAAACTCCTATAGGAAGAACTCCAAAATCCAATCCCGCAACCTATACCGGAGCTATGGATGATATTAGAGAGTTATTTGCCTCTACTAAAGAGGCTAAAATGAGAGGGTACGGGATTAGTAGGTTTAGCTTTAACCTTAAAGGTGGAAGGTGTGAAAAGTGCAAGGGGGAAGGGGAGATAAAGATTGAGATGCATTTTCTTCCTGATGTGATGATTAAATGTGAAGTGTGTAAAGGAAAGCGGTACAACTCTCAAACCCTAGAAATTAAGTATAAAGGAAAAAATATAGCTGAGGTTTTGGAGATGAGTGTAGATGAAGCTGTAGAGTTTTTTAAAGCGATCCCAAAACTTCATAAAAAATTAAAAACTCTTCAAGATGTTGGACTTGGCTATTTGACTTTAGGACAAAATGCTGTAACTTTAAGCGGAGGAGAGGCTCAGAGGGTAAAAATTGCTAAAGAGTTGAGTAAAAGAAGTACAGGAAAAACCCTCTATATTTTAGATGAGCCTACCACAGGACTGCATTTTTATGATATAGAAAAATTGGTAAATGTGTTACAGCGACTAGTAGATTTAGGAAATAGTGTAATAGTTATTGAGCATAATTTGGATGTAATTAAGAGTGCTGACTACATAATAGATATGGGACCTGAAGGGGGAAATAAAGGAGGTAAGATTGTTGCTCAAGGAACTCCTAAGGAAGTAGCAAAAACTAACACTCATACAGGAAGATTTTTAAGGGAAGAACTCCCTTAAAAATCTTGAGGCAAAGGTAAAAGACTAGTAGAAGGTGCTATAGAAGAGCTAGATTGAGTTTCACTAGATTCACTAGAGGAAGAAGTAGTTGGGGTGGTATCTATAAATTCTACCTTAGTAGGTCCTAGTTTTGGAACATCTTCTTTAAATTCAACTTCAACATTTTCTAAATATTTGAGTAAGTCATCCGCTCTTCCATCTTTATTAACATCTAGATACTTAAAGTAATGGTTCTCATCTGCTCCCATAAGTTTAAAAACTTTTTTACTTGTAGTTATGTAAAGCCAAGAGAATCTTTTGTCCATATCTTGAGGAAAGTTGATAAAAACAAAATAGCCGATAGGGTTGATCTCTTCAGTAGGAAGCTCGATACTTTCAAAACCAAACGCGTTATTCTCGTTAGGAGTTGTACCTAAAAGTCTAAACGCTCTACCATCGGAAGAGATATAGATCCAATCATTATAATCAATTTTGGAGTTTTTATCAAAGTCATAAGGCATAAAATAGCCATTTATCTTAAAACTACCTTTTTGAGTTAAAAACTCTTTTAAACCTTGCAAGTAAGGATCCTCACTAGCAGTAGCAAAACTACCCAATACCACTAAGATTATCGCCGATAAGAATCGCTTCATCTGTTCTCCTTTAAAAGTTTTACCCAAATTATAGTTGCTTAAAAAAGAAATTATAATAAATGTTAGTATCAATTCAAAAAATTAAAACTCTTTTAGTAAACTAGGAATAAAATTTTTAAGGAGTAAAATGTGGGGCGATTTTTTCTTAAAGCTTTCTGGGGAACTATCATCTTTCTTTTACTTGTATATGCAGGGGTAATGATTTATATCAACCGTACCGCAATTTTTCCTAACACTGAGAAAAATCTAACCAAAGACCTCATCCAAAAAATTCAACAAAACTCTCCCTATTTAATTCAAATTGTTCAAGATTCTTCTAATGAAAGTAAAGAGCAAATAAGACAGTTAATTGATAAGGAGATAGAGGTTGCTTATAAACCTCTCTTAGATCAAGTAGATAATTTTACAACTTTTCACTACTCCGTTAGGGGAGAATATACAGAAATCTATTACATTTTAACTAATCAATTTGATGAACTTCTTAGAAAAGAGCTTTTTGAGCCAGCTAATTTTGATGAAAATATAAAAGATGCCCTTAATCGGATAAACTATTCCGCATTGCAAGTTATAAACTCCTCTTTAACCACTACTCAAACCTCCTTCCAGACTTTACTTGGATTGGATAAAAACGCTACCGCAATGCTTTTTGACGATCTTTTAAATTTTTCTGTTAAAGATATTATTCTTCGTTACGAAATCAATCTTACCAACTCTATAAAAGGGGTAGGAACTGGAGGAGGAGCTTTAGGTGGGGCGTTATTGGGAAAAGCTATCGCAAAAAAGTTGAGTCAAAAAACACTTTTAAAAGGTGGAACAAAGTTAGGAGCCAAAGTTTTAGTAAGTGCAGAAAGCGCTCTATCAACTTCAACAGTAGGAGCGTTAGGAGGACCGGTTGGAGCGTTTTTAGGAGGAGTTATAGGTGCTGTTGGTGGATGGATAGCTAGCGACGCCGCAATTATTGCTGCAGAGAAAAAGCTAACCTCTCAAGAGTTTAAGAAAGAGCTTCAAAAACTTCTCACAGAGCAAAAAGAGCATACTAAAGAAACTCTTTATAAAATCTATCTTAATAAAGTTCAAAGTTGGGAACAGAATCTAACCAAGCAAATAGAAAAAGTTAAAAGTCAACCGATTAAGGAGATGTTGAGGTAGGGAGAATTCCCTACCTACATACCGCTTCACTTTGGATAGTAAGACAGTTGGTAAAATGTTTTATTAGATTTTGGGTATTATGTTCTACAGCGTCAATGCTAAAATCGTAGTTGAAAAGAAGGTCTATATTTGCCTGAGAACTATAACCGTTAACTTTTCCTTCATAAGGACAAGTTTCATAAAAGTCCTGTTTTACCGGAGAAAGAGTACTCATATTAACCCACTCGCTACTACATTCACTTCTAGCTAATCCAGAGAAAGTAGTAACCACCTCATCCTCGTAAGTGGATTGGATGATATAATTTTGTAGTTCTAAAAAGGAGTTTCGTTGAAAGTTTTGAGATTTTAAGTAATCGATCCTAAAATCTACACTTTTTACCCGTAGCTCTTGAGTGTAATCATCTTGTACATAGGTTAAATTGACTGTAGCAGAAGGTAAGGTTATCACTTCATTGGGGCTTCTAATCTCTAAATTTTCATACTTAGCGATGGCATTGTTTAAAGTTAATATTTCTAAAGATATTTTTCCATTAGTGGTAATTCCGCTTGCATCTACACAAGAATGGTATTCTATTACCATATGGTTGGAGTCGATATAGTTGGTAACTACACTTCCCCCTTGGGGACAAGGTTCATTAGTAATATAGCGGGTATAAGAAGGGTTAACTTTTCTTATAAGTTCTAAAGGAAGTTGTTGGAGTGATCTAACTTTTTTCCTAGTTGGTTTTACAAATCCAGTAACCAGTTTCAAAGCGTTATCTACTGTGGCTCTAACTGCTGTATTTGCCACCGCTTCTTGGGTAGAAACCGCGGAAGCTGATAAAATCCTAACCCCCGTTAAAGAAACTTCAAAACGTAATCCATACTGCCTAGGATCTCCTAAAATAGTGTAGTTAAAAGTCCCATCAGGATTTAATCCTTCCAGTTTTGCTACAAAATTTCCATCAGTTGTTAAAGCTAACCAATCAAAAACGCCACTTCCATATCTTACAAACATTATAGGATTTTTTAAGGTTTCTCCAACCTTAGTTTTGAGAATACTAGCTATATACCACGGATCTCCTGCAAAAAGTGAAAAACTAAAAAGTAAGCTTAAAACTAGCTTTCTCATCATTTCTCCTTTTTCTTTATATTTTAACTTAATTTCAGTAACTAGGAGGAGAGATTTTCTATAATGAATTTGGTAATACCGTCTTGATGTTGATAGGCAAGTTTGAAGTTGTGCATTTTTAAGATATTATCTACGATGTATAATCCTAATCCAAAACCGCTTCTTTTTCCATCTTTGGTAAAAGGTTCTAGATAGTGGGCTAAGGTTTTAGGGAGAGGGTTGCCTTTGTTATGGATTTCTATCCTATCTGGATAAACTTCAAGCTTTACTTTTCTATCTGTAGAATATTTCAAAGCGTTATCGATAAGATTTTTCAACGCTATAGCCATTAGACGGTAATCTACTTGGATAGTTGGATCCTCTTTATACTCTATTATCAACTCTTTCTTATCAAACATCCCGATATTTATCGCCTCAGTAATTAGATCGGAAGCTTTTATAGTTTGTAGTTGAGGTTTTATTTTAGAATTTACCGCTTCTAGTGCCGCTAGTTCGTTGATTAAAGAGTTAAGTTTTTCAAAAATATGGATTAACCGTTCTTTTTGTTTGAGATCTTCTACCATCTCAGCTTGAATTCTTCCTTTAGTGATTGGAGTTTTTAACTCGTGCATAATATTTCTTAAAAGTAGTTTTCTAGAGTTTTGGATCGCTTTTAAAGATTTTGCGGCCTCCTGGAGTCCATGCGCTACCTCACTAACTTCTTTAAACCCTTTCACATTTTCTAAGTCTAAATCCAACTTTCCCTGCGAAAACTTCTCTAACTCTTTAGTAATTTTTTTAAGCGGTTTTAGTTTAAAAATTATCATCACATAGATTAGAAGTAACAAAAAGGTTGTAATTGCAAAGATGGTTGTATAGAGCATTCTAAAAAAATCGCTCTTTTGGGAGAGGTCTTTTAAAAGAAGTGTATTTCCATAGCTTTGAATCCAGATATAATATTCCCCATTAAATTTTAAAATTATTATCTCTCCAATAGGGTATCTAGTTCTTTTGATAATTTTAGCGTGTTTAGCGATATGGATCATCTCTTTAGGATGGGTTATAGGAAGAAAGTCTAGATTTTGAAGGTCTTTAATTAAGCTGTTGGGATTTTGTACCGTACCCAATTGCCAAATTAAAGATTTAGCGATAAACTCAAACCTTTTCTGTAATCTGTTTTGGGTACTTGCTTTGATATATTGCAGACTTAGGAAATAAGCTCCTCCTATTCCTATAAACGCTAAGAGAAAGATTAAGGTAATCCATAAAAAAATAGAGGTTCGTTTCATCTTTTAAGGAACAAATTTATATCCTACCCCTCTTACAGACACTATATAGCGGGGATTTTTGGGATCATCGCCCAGTTTTTGCCTAATTCTGCTAATAATTACATCGATAGTTTTTTCTGAAGCGTTTTCGCTTAGATTTTCACAAGAATATAGTAATTCTTCCCTATCTACCGCTTGATTAGCGTGTTCTATAAGATAGCTTAACACTTCAAACTCTGCAGGAGTTAAATGGAGCGGTTTTCCTTTAAAATGGATTTCACGCCTATTTTTATATATTCTAAGGTCAGGTTCTTTTGGAGGCTTAACGTGTCTTCGAGTTATCGCTTTTAATCTAACTTCCAACTCTTTAGGATCGTAAGGTTTAGGTAAATAATCATCAGCTCCCAACTCTAAACCGATAACTTTATCGCTTAAATCGCTTCTAGCACTGCTAATAATTATTGGAACATCGCTAAACTCTCTAATCTTTTTTAAAATCTCCAACCCATCCATTCCGGGTAAAGTTAGATCCAAAATCAGCGCATCATACTCTTTTATCCTCATAGCAGAGATTGCTATAAACGCGTCCTCAAAACTTTCTACTTCGATTCCATACTTTTTTAAATAATCGCTCAAAATCTCTGCCAACTCTACATCATCCTCTATCATTGCAACCTTCATACCCCCTCCTTTAACTTCCCCCAATGGGGGGAAAGATTATTTTAACACTACAATTAAAGGAATTCCTTGTCGTTTTAAAAATACCCTCTTAGCCCCGGGATATTTCTCAAAAGCTCTCTTTAAATCCTCAACATTCTTGATATTCATATCCTCAACTCCAATTATAACATCTCCTGGTTTTATTCCAGCTTTTTCAGCAGGGGAATCCTCTTTAACATTGGCTACAAACACTCCATCTACATCGCTAGGGATGTTATACATTTTTCTTAAATTGTCGTCAATATTTTGAACTTCTAACCCTTTAAAGTTCTCCCCGCTCTCAGTTTCCTCAAAGTTAGGGCGCTCTCCTAGTTTCACTTTGGTGGTGTAAGTTTTTCTATTTCTTTCATAAGTAACTCTTACAACTTCCCCAGGAGACCTAGATCCGATAATAGTTTTTAGTTCATTAGCATCCTCAACCTTCTCTCCATCCACGGCGATAATTAAATCTCCCCTTCTTAGTCCAGCTTTTTCTGCTGCGCTATCCTTGCTAACATCAACTATAACCGCACCATAATCGTGTTTGTAAACCTCTTTTAGATCACCTTTTAAATCTTCAATCATCACTCCTAAATAACCGCGCTCTATCTTTCCTTTTTCAATCAATTTCTTAACCACATCTCTCATCATATTTACAGGAATTGCAAATCCAATCCCGTTATTCCCACCACTTCGAGTAATAATTGCAGAGTTGATTCCTATCAAGGCCCCTCTAGTATCTACCAACGCTCCCCCACTGTTACCTGGGTTGATAGCAGCATCGGTTTGGATAAAGTTCTCATAAGTGTTAATTCCTACATTGTTTCTATTAACCGCACTTACAATTCCTTGAGTTACAGTTTCCCCAATTCCAAACGGGTTACCTATTGCAAACACCACATCGCCAGGTTTAATTTTTGAAGAGTCCGCTAAAGGAATAGCTCTTAGTCCCCGTTTTTCAATCTTAATTACCGCTAGGTCTGTTAGAGCATCTTTACCTACTACAGTAGCTTTATACTCCTTATCGCTTCCAGGTAGAGTTACGGTGATCTCGTCAGCGTTTTTGATTACGTGGTTGTTAGTGACGATATATCCATCTTCACTAATAATCACCCCACTCCCTAAACTTCTTTGTACTCTACTTTTTGGAAGTCTATTTTTAAACATAGGTCCAAAAAACTGTTTAAAGAAGGGGTCGTTAAAAAAGGGCATATCGTGCATCGATGGAACTTTAACCTTCTTTTTGGTTGAGATGTTAACTACACTTTCTTTAGCATCTTTAATAGCATCATAATAAGAGATAACTATATTTCCGCCTCTTTCTGGCATAACTCTTTTAAAATCGCTAGGAGCTTCGTTAAATTGAATAGTGCCCGCACTTAATAAAGTCGCTGTCAGAACAGAAACTGCTAAAACCTTTCTCATTCTTCTCCTCCTTTTAGCTCTTATTGGTAATGAAATGATAAGATAAAAAAAATAACAAAAATGGCTGAAAAATTAATGAAAGGTTAACGAAACTATGATTCAAGCTATCTTAGACGCAGGAGAGATTTTAAAAACAGGTTTTTTTAAAGCTAAAGAGATTCAAAAAAAAGGAAAAGTAGACTTAGTAACTGAGTTTGACCTAAAAGTTGAGGAATTTTTAAGGAAAGCTTTAGAAAAAAAGTATAAAGGGTTTGAATTTGTAGGAGAGGAGAGTTTTAAAGGAAATTTGTCTTCTAGAGCAATTATTGTTGATCCCATTGATGGCACTACCAATTTTGTACATCAGATTGTTTACACTGCTATTAGCGTAGGAATTTGGGAGGATGGAGAGGTAATAGAAGGGGCTGTTTATAATCCAATTCTCCAAGAGCTCTTTTATGCAAAAAAAGGAAAAGGGGCTTTTTTAAATGATCACCCTATCTCTGTTCAAAAAGGGGTAAAGTTGATAGATGCGCTGTTAAGTACCGGCTTTCCTTATACTAAAACCTCTAGAAGCAAAGATTATCTTTTTACTCTTTGTGCATTAAAAGAAGTTTTGCCTTTATGCAGGGACGTTAGAAGATTGGGGAGTGCCTCGATAGATTTAGCTTATACTGCAATGGGAAGATTTGGAGGGTTTTTTGAAACCAATTTAAAGCCCTGGGATACAGCAGCGGGAATCTTATTAATGGAGGAAGCGGGAGGAGTGGTAACGAACCACAAAGGAGAGCCTTATCAATTTGGAGATATAATTTTAGCTAGCTCCCCTTCCATCCACCCACAGCTTCTGGAGATTTTACAGGAGTGTTGGAATAAAGCCAAGTAAACACTATTGGGATAAAAACTAATGTTAAAAATGTTCCAACCATCAACCCCCCAATCGCTACCGCTCCTAATGGGGCTAACCGCTCTAGTCCTATCGCCCAACCTAAAGCTACCGGTAACATTCCAGCAGTAGTCGCAAATGCGGTCATCAGTACCGGTCGCGTTCTAACATCGATGCTTCTTAACATCGCCTCTTTTGCACTTAAACCCTGCTCTATCCCCATTAACGCAAACTCTATCAATAAAATTGCGTTGTTTACAATAATCCCACTTAAAAGGATAAATCCCATCATCGCAGGCATTGAGGTATGGTAATCAAGCAATAAAAGTATCCACGCAGCTCCGATTAAAGTTAAAGGGATAGAGAAAATTATCAAAAGTGGAGCTTTGAAGGAGTTAAACATAGGAACTAGAACAAAAAAGATAAGTAAAACTCCAAAAATTACCGCTTTTACCATTCTTTTAGCCGAATCGGTGAATTGGGCTATATCTCCAGCTTGAGCCATTTTTATGGTGGGAGGTAGTTTAGTTCCTTTAAACGCCTTTTCAAAATTTGCCATTATATGACTAATTGCTGCTTTTTCTCTAAACCCGTAAATATCAATAGTATACTCCAACCCTTCCCGTGTTATAACATTGGGTTGAACTTTTTTAGTTAAAGTAGCTATCTCTTCTAACGGCACTAACCCTTTAGGAGTTGTAAGAGTAAATTCCTTAATCATCCTTCTATTGTCACCCCAAACTCTAACTAAGATGTCATTACTGTTTTTTACACTTTTACTTGCTGAAAACGCCCCTCGTAGATAGAGAGCTAGTTGGGTAGCAATATCTTTGCTAGTGATCTCATAAGAGAGAGCTTTCTCTTCATCTATTTTTAAAATGAACACCTCTTTATCTAACTCCCAACTTTTAGAAATATTTACCAACCCTTTAGTATGGAGTAATACTTTATATAACTTATCTCCAGCCTCTTTTAACTCCTTAAAATCATCTCCACTAAGCATCACGTCAACATTTCCCCTAATGGAAGATAGAGCGGTAGCCCCATAATCAAAAACACTAAAATATTTTATATTGGGCAGTTTTGCTATCTCTTTTCTAATTTCTCTCTCAATCTCCCAAATAGTTTTTTTTCTTTCAAACCGATTTACATAAGTCGCAGTAATAGAGATATTATCTATTCCGCTTCCACTTCCCATACTTAATACCCCTGGTTCGCTTCCAATAGAAGCGCTTACTCTAACCAGCGGGGCAACCTTTTGTAAAATTTTATCTATCTCTTTTAATGTCTTTGCACTCTCTTGAATAGGGAGATTGCTATCCATTTGTACTTGAATTTTTACAATTCCTGTATCCATTGGAGGCATTAGCTCTTGCCCTACTAACGGCATTACTCCTTTTGCAGAGATCACAAAAAGGATAAAAAGGATTAGGAAGTAAGAAGTTGCAATTAGTTTACTTTCCATTGCGCTTTTTGCCAACCCTTTGAAAAACTCCTTTGCTCCGTTGTTAAAAGCGTTACTGATTTTACTAAATCCTCTCTCAAAGGCTAAAACGTATCTGTTTTGAATAGCTAAAAATTTCAAACTCAATAAAGGTACTGTAGTGATTGAGATGATGTAGGAAGCTCCTAGGGCTAAAAGTAGTGTTCCTACAAGCGGTCTAAAGATTGTTTGGGGGTAATCTCCTACAAACATAATTGGAACTAAAGCTACCATAGTGGTAATCGTTCCGCTCAAATCCGCGAACATTATTTCTTTAGTACCTTCAATTACCGCTTGCTCTATCGGCTTATTTAACTCCTTGTAATGGCGTTCAATATTCTCCATCACAACTACCGCATCATCTAAAAGTAATCCTAAAGCCAAGATGATAGCGGTTAAAGTTACCACATTAAACTCTATTCCCACCATATACATCATCGCAACGGTGGAAGCGTAAACTAGAGGAATTGTAAAAAGAACTACTAAAACTTGTCTTAAAGAAGCTAGGAAGAAAAAGGCGACAATTGTAGACATCACTATCGCATCGCGGAGCGATTCAAACATATTTGCAATACTTTGTTCAATTGTGTCTTTTTGAGTATCGGTTATCTCAAAATCTAAAGCGGGATATTGTCTTTTGATCTCTTCTAACTTTTTTTCTACTGCATTTATAGTTTTAATTACATCTGCGTCGGTAGCTCGCTGAATCGCTAATGCGATACTCTCTTTAGAGTTCCCAAAGTAAAGAGCAGTGTTATCATAGTTGGAGTAGGTGATAGTAGCTACATCTTTTAACTTTATGTCGGGTGTTAAAGGGAGATTTCTAATCTTTTCGATTTGATCCCTTTTTCCTTCAATTTTAAGTAGAAATTTTCCCCTTTCTAAATCTAAAGACCCTAAAGCGTAATCGCGATCATTTTTAGAAAGAATAGCTACCACTTTAGCGGTGTTTAACCCTAAGGAGTTAAGTTTTTCTTTATCTACTTTTACAATAATCTCCTTTTTATACCCTCCAAAAATATCTACATTTGCAACCCCTTCTACCTTTAGGAGTTTATTTTTTATATCATTTTCTAAAATCTCTCTAATTAACATCAAATCTTTTCCGCTCACTCCTATCACCATAACAGGAGGGGTAGCTGAGGTGATCTTGTAAATTCTAGGTTCTTTAATGGAGGGGGGAAGAAGGGCTTTTATTCTACTTAAGGCGTTAGAAACATCGCTAACTGCGGTGTCTATATCTTTTGTGTATTCAAACTCCGCTCTAATGACGCTAACCTCATCGATAGTAGTGGAGTAAACTCTTCTAACTTTATCGATTGTGTAAAGCTCCCTTTCTACAACCACTGCTACCTTTGAGGCTAAATCTTTAGCGGTAGCTCCTCCCCATTGAATCACTAAAGCTACTTCAGGACGGTTAGAGTCTGGAAAAAGCTTTCTATTTAAAGAGTTATAGCCGTAAACTCCTAAAAAAAGAAAGATTCCTAACAGAGAAATTATTGTATAAGGTTTTTTTATAAACCGTTCAAACCAACTACTCACTAATCACCTCTACATTTTGAGTTACAAATAGTTTTGCTAGCTTCTCATTACTCCCTATTGCTACTGGGGCTAAAAGTTTCTTATTTGGAATAAAGAATTTTTCATCTTGTGCTAAAATCTCAACTTCAACCGGCTTAAATTTACCGTTTTGGTAAAGAAAAAGATATTTTTTTCCTCTCTCTTCATACACCGCTTTTAAAGGGTAAGCTAACCCTCTTACACTTTTTTGAATTACAGTAACTTTTGGTTGGGAGTTATTGGGAAGAGGGAGTTTAGGACAATTTAGTCTTGCCACTTTCAAAGAGTTTATAGAGTTGGGAAGAATCTTTTTCACTTCACATTTTTTACCTTCTACCAACGCTTTCATCCCCTCTTTAATACCACTACTAAAAGGAAGATCGACTACCCATTCATTCCCTAAAAGTAAAATCAACGGTTTTCCAATAGGAGCAAAAGAACCTTCTTTAAAAAAGATTTTCTCTACAACTCCATCAAAAGGGGCTTTTAATAGAGTATACTCTAACAGTTTCTTTTTAGCTTTCAAAGATTCTATAGAACTTTTTAATTCATTCTCTTTTGTTCTTAAAGTTGCAAGAGTAGATTTTGTTTTTGCCACTTTCATCTCATATAGAGCTACCTTATTTTCTAATATCTCCCTTGCTAGAGCTTTGGCTCTATACAAGGCTTTGTCTCTTTCTAAGCTTCTTAAAGTGTTTTCCTCATCCTTTTTTACCGATCTAAGCAAAGCTTTTTGGGCGGAGATTTGTGACTTTAAAGAAGAGATTTTAGCTTGTTGGGCTAGGATTTGGGCTTTGATTTCACTACTATCTATTTTTAGAAGTATTTCTCCTTTTTTAACTTTCTCTCCCTCTTTTACCTCTACGCTTTCGATAAAACCGGCTATCTTTGTTCCAGTTTGAGCTTGAGTTAAAGAGTAGTAGCGCCCCAAAAGCTGTTTAGTTTGATTTATCTCTTTTTGGATCGGTTTAACAACTTTTATAACTACTAAGGGAGGAGTGGGAGTAGGTAAAGATTCTATCTCTTCTTTCTTCTTTTTTAAAATTTTGACCCCTCCAATAGCTAAAAGGGCTACTAAAAGTGCAAAAAAAATTTTTTTCATCCACTCTCCTCAAAACCTAAAAAGGTTTTGAGCCTCCTTTCTAAAAAATTTAATCACCAGCTTGAAGATAGTTAAGATAGGCGTATTTGCTAAAAAGGGTGTATTTTGTTTTACTGATTGCGCTTTTGGCTTTTTGGGTATTAGCAATAGCTTGTAGATAATCGCTTACATCTTTATATCCGGTGTCATATTGAATCTTTTCACTATGTTGAATCTCTTTTAAAAGTTTTAGGTTGCTTTGTAAAGCTTTTAGAGTATGGTATAAAGAGTTTATCTCAAGTTTTGCTCCCTCGATTTTACTCTTTAGCATCTCCTTTTGAAAAAGAAGATTTTTTTTAGCTTGTAAAGTGGCTATTTTACTCTTTTGATATATCTTTTTCTTATACCCAAAATCTATAATCGGATAGGTTGCAATAACTCCCCCTTGCCAAATATCTTCACTCTCCCCTTTGGCGAAATTTTGATTAAACATCCCTTGAAAAAACAGTTTAGGATAGGAGAGAGATTTAGCTTTTTTTAGCTCCCTTTGAGTTTTTTTAACCTCTAGTTGCATCTTTTTAACTAGATAGGGGGTAGTATTTTTTTGTACTGCTTCCTCTTTAGCATCTTCAAATTTATCTATTTTTATTCCTATTAACGCTTTTAAAGCAGCTTTGATACTTTCTATTCCGTTTTTCACTTTAACTATAGAACTTTCTACTCCTAAAAGATCGCTTCTAATTTTTAAAAGGTCTAAAGGAGCTTTTTTACCAAGTTTAACTCCATATTCCACTTTGCGTTTTAATGCTGAAAGAGCCTTCTTTCTAGCCTTTAAAGCTTGCAAATCCGATTTTAGACCTAGTGCTTTAAAATAGAGAGCTTTAATATTGTAAACGGTTTCATTTTTAGCTAGCTTGTATCCTATCTCTTTCATTTTAAAACCTAAAGCTGCTAAATCGATCCTAACCTTATCTGCAAATCCATTAAAAAGAGCTACTTTATATTCAACTCCCGCAGAAAGAATATCTTTAGAGGTGGTAATATTTGGAGTTATTGGAGGAGTTAAGGGTTTTAAGGTTCTGGGAATGTTGTAATGGTTATAGGCGGCGTTGAGGTTTACTTTACCTAAAGTTTGGGCTTTTATAGCTTCCTTTTGAAGTTTTTGAGCTTCAATATCTAAACGTTTAGATTGTAAAGAGGGATTATTTTTTAATGCTAAGGAGATCGCTTCCTCCAAACTCATAGAGTAGAGCAAGGAGGAAGTAAGGAGTAGAGCTAAAAGCCTACTCATCTACGAAACATCCCACCGCCTCGATGTTTAAATCCTTCTGGAGGAAAGTTATCATACAGATAGGAAGCGATAGCTTCTAGGTCTTCTTGAGGAAGGTTTAATGGAGGCATCAACCCAAACCGTTGAACTGAAGGACAAACGGCTTTATCATAACTAGGAGAACGTACATAATCTACAATAAATCTAACTGCATCCTCTTTGTTAGGATATTTCTCTTTTATGTGAAACATAACTCCCGCAATTGTAGGAGCTACCATTTTGGATCGATCCTCAGGTCTGCTTAAAGAATGACACATTACACAATGCTGTTTAAAAAGCTGTTCCCCCCGCTTTGAAGAGTAGTTTTTGGTGGTGGCTGAAGCTGTATTTAGGGAAGCTTCATTAGAGTTTGGGGAAGTTGCTAAACACCCGCTCATTAAAGCCATAATCCCAGCAACACTTATTGAAAGAAAAAGATTCTTTTTCACTATTAACTCCTTTTTGTGACTATTTTAACCTAGGTATGTGAAAGTTTTGTTAATCGCAATACCGTTTTAATAAACATTCATAACTTTCAACCCTTCTATCTCTTAAAAAAGGCCAAATATTCCTAACTTCATAAGTTTGATCTAACTCTAGCTCTACTGTTTTAGCTTCCTCCTTATCTGAACTAAGTTGAAGTAACATCTCTCCTTGCGCTCCACAAACAAAACTGTTTCCCCAAAATCTAATTCCGTCAATACATCCACTTTCATCTTTTTCAAACCCTACTCTATTTACACTAATTAGCGGTAAAGCGTTGGCTATTGCGTGTCCTTGTTGAACTTTTATCCACGCCTCTAGCTGTTTAGCTTTCTCCTCTTTAGAATCTTTATCAAACCATCCAATAGCGGTAGGATAAATTAGTAAGTCTGCTCCTTTAAGAGCCATTATTCTAGCCGCTTCTGGATACCATTGATCCCAACATACCATAACCCCCAATCTTCCAACCGAAGTATCTATCGGCTCAAAACCCAAATCTCCAGGTGTAAAATAAAATTTTTCATAAAATCCCGGATCATCCGGGATATGCATCTTTCTATATTTTCCCGCTACCCTTCCTCGATCCAATACTACGGCGGTATTATGGTAAAGCCCTTTTGCCCTCTCCTCAAATAGGGAAGTTACCAATACGACCTTTTTCTCTTCACTAACCCACCTCCAAAACTCTACGTCTAAGTTGAAATCTTTAGCCAGCTCAAAATGTTTTATATCTTCACTTTTACAAAAATATTCACTCTGATGCAGTTCTTGAAGAACGATTAAATCTGCATTAGGAATTTTTTCTATCAACTCTAGAGTTTTTTGGATAGTGGCCTTTTTTGAACCGTGATATTTTTGTTGAATTAGTCCAACTTTCATCTTTTAAAAACTCCTAGAAATAAAACTGCAGTAAAAAGGATTATCGAAGCAGAAGCGCTAATATTGAAAGTATAAGAGATAAAAAGACCTGCTATCATCACTATTAGAGTGATAATTCCACTTAAAACCATACTACCTACATAAGAGCGGCTAAACTTCTCAGCGATGTAGGGAGGGATACTAAAAAGGGCAATAACCAAAATTAAACCGATAGACCTAATACTCATTACTACCGTTAAAGCTATCATTATCAAGGTTAAAGTGTGTAAGAATTTTACATCCAACCCTCTTAAAGTTGCAAACTCCCTATCATAAGCTAAAGCTAACAAGTGGTTCTTATAAAGGGCCACAAATGCTAAAAGTAAAAGATCAACTCCTACCATAAACCATAAATCCAAGTTAGGAACTAAAAGAATATCTCCAAAAAGGTAAGCTAAGAGATCACTCTTATATCCAGGGGCAAGATCGATAAAAATTATCCCTATACTCATCCCAACCGCCCAAACCAAAGAGATTAAAATCTCTGGATATTTCTCTTTAAAGGTGATTAAAGCTAAAAGAAAAGCTAAAAAGAGAGCAAAAAGGGTTGCTCCTAACAAAATAGAGATTCCAAAGTAGATAGCTAATCCAACTCCCCCATAACTTCCGTGTGCAATGGAAGCGGCTAGATAGTTGTAACGGTTAATTAACATTAAGGGACCTATTAACGCTACCGCAAAGCTTAAAAGTAAGGATGCAATTAAAGAGTTGGAAAACAGTTCAAGAGCTTCTATCATTTTTGCTCCTTTTTAACTCTTCAAACAGCTCCACTTGACAAAAATGTCCCTCTCTAGGGGAAGAGATTTTTATATCTAAACTTTCGTGGATAACCAATCTTTTATTTACATAAAAAACTCTATCCACCCCTTCTAAAAGCAAGTTTATATCGTGGCTAACTACCAATTTGGTGATAGGAAGGGTTTTTAAAAGGGCGTAGATCTCTCTTTGTGCTTTCATATCTACTGAAGCGGTAGGTTCATCTAAAAGTAAAATTTTTGGGTTGGCAATTAATGCTCTTGCTAAAAGTACCCTTTGACGTAGCCCCCCCGAAAGGGTAGAGATTTTTTTATCCAAAAGGTTTTCAATTTTTAGTTTTTGACTAATCTCATATAAAGCTTTGAAATCGTTAGGGGTATACCTAAATTTAAACCGTTCCAACCTTCCTTGCAATATTACTTCTTTTACTAAAAGGGGGAGTTCCAGCTTAAAATTTACATATTGAGGCATATATCCTAAAAGTTTTCTCTGTTTAAAGGGAGGTTTTCCAAAAATTAAAACTTCTCCCTGAGTTGGAGTTAAAAGACCTAAGATAAGTTTTAGGAGGGTACTTTTTCCGCCCCCATTAGGTCCAATTAAAGCTATATATTCTCCCTCACAAATTGTAGCGTTGATCTCTTCTAAGACGTTTTCATTTCTATACTTAAAGAAAAGGTTCTTAATCGAGATCGCTAAGCGCATCGGTTAACTTCTTTAAACTTGAAGGAATATCGTAAGCTAAAGGATCTATCACAACTATCTTTGCATTAATCTTTTGAGCTAAAAATTTGGCTTTCCTTTTTGGAAATTGTGGTTCTACTACTACCACTTTAACTTTTTCCTCTCTAGCTGTTTTTAGAAGTTGTAGAAGCTGTTGAGGTTTTGGCTCTTTCCCCTCCTTTTCAATAGCTAGCTGCTTCAAGTTGTAAACTTTTGCAAAATATCCAAAGGAGGGATGGTAAGAGATAAAGGTTGTATTGGAAGGGAGTTGATTAAAAAAAGATGTATCCAAAGCGGTGATCTCTTTTACAAAATCTAAATAGTTTCGTAGAAATTCCCCCTTTTTGGAAGGTTGAAGTTTTATAGCTTCCTCTAATGTGACTCTAGCTAAAAGTAAAAGGTGAGGGGGAGAGAGCCAAATGTGGGGGTCTAGATGTTCAAAATGGGAAAACCGTTTGAGATATTTTCCCATATCCACTTTTTTAGTTTCAATCTTTTCTAAGAGAGCTTTTTCAAAAGGAAGACCGATAGTAAGATAAAGAGATGCTTTTTTAAGTTTTAAAACCGTTGATGGTTTAGGAGAGAAGGTTGCGGGAGAAACTTTTGGAGGTAGAAGTACTACCACTTCAAAACTATCTTGGGTTATCTTATCTAAGATATATTTTTGAGGTAAGATCGAAATGGCAACTATTGGCTTAGCAAAAAGTGGTAGCAAAAGTAAAGAAAAAAGTAAAAAACTTCTCACTACCTATCCTTTTTTAAACAAATTATACCTTAAAAATATTCATACAACTGCAATGGATAGCTCCCCCTTGCCTAATTAAGATTCTAGAATCTAGACCAATTACCTCTCTAGAAGGAAAAAGTTCTCTAAAAAGTTTTAAGACCACCTCATCGTTAGGATCGTCATACAACGGAACAATAACCGCCCCGTTAACAATTACAAAATTGGCGTAAGTGGCAGGAAGAGGTTCATCTTGAAAAGTTATCCTTTTAGGAAGGGGTAAAGGGATAGTTTCAAAGGGTAGCCTTTTAACCTCTTCTTCCATCTTTTTTAAAAAGGGGTATCTAGGATCATTTCTATCCTCACAAAAGATATAAATCAATCTTTTTGCAGAAACAAATCGTATAAACAGGTCGATATGGCCATCTGTATCATCCCCTTCTAAAACACTGTTTTCTATCCAAAAAATCTTTTTAACCTCTAAAGTAGCTTTTAAGAAATTTTCTATCTCTTTTTTTGAAAGATGGGGGTTTCTATTTTCCTCTAAAAGGCAGCTGGAAGTGGTTAAAACTACACCTTCCCCGTTACTTTCTATACTCCCACCTTCCAAAATAAATCCAAGTTTTTTGGTATTAAACAGCTTCCTATTTACCAAATTATCTAAGTTGGCTTTATGTTTAAGTCCCCAACCGTTAAATCCAAAATCTAGCAATTTTCCGCTACTTGAAGTGATAACCCCATAATCTCTTACCCAAGTATCATTAGTATCTATTTCAAAGAGAGTTGTGTTATTAAATCTCTTCCTAAACCCTTTGGGTACTATAAGTAAAACCTGTTGATATTTTGAAACAGTTTTTATTAACTCATCATAAAAATGTTCTACTTCGCTTAAGTATTCTTTCCAATCACTATTTGGATGGGGATAAGTTAATAACAGCGCTTTTTGTTCTCTCCATTGAGCTATCATACTCTCTCCAGCAACTTATAAACTCCAAATGCCAATATCCACGCCAAAACGTTAGGATAGATTGTATAAAAAAGTCTCCAAGCCCAGTTTGGAACTTCTGAATAAAATGTTCCCATCGCCGCAACACACGGACTATAGATCATAATTATCACAATTAAGGCTACTGCGGTTTTAAAATCGATATTCTCTCTAAGTTTTTGGATCAGCCCCTTCTCATTTTCTTCTCCAACCGCATACAAAGTAGCTAAGGTAGAGACTATCACCTCTTTTGCACTTAAACCACTAACTACCGCTACGCTTAATCTCCAATCAAATCCTAACGGTTTAAAAATAGGCTCTATCATTTTGCCAACTCTACCTAAATAGCTTTGTTCCAACAGTTTAGCTTTAAGCTCTTCTTCTAACGCTTTTTTTTCCTGAATAGTCTTAGCCGATTCCATTTTTTGCTCATATAGTTGAATTAAGGAAGGATTTTTAGGATAGCTACTTAAAAACCAAATAATCATAGCCGCTCCAGCTATGAATGTTCCCGCTTTTTTTATAAAGATTTTTGCCTTATACCACAACTCTAATGCTAAAGCTTTTAAAGAGGGAAAACGGTAAGGTGGCATCTCCATTACAAACGGTTCCGGTTCCCCTTTAAAAAGAAGGGTTCTTAAGATTTTGGCAACTATCAATCCTAACAGCGCCCCGGTGATGTAGATAGCAAAAAGGATATTCCCAGCATTATAAGCGGGAAAAAAAGCTGCTATCAACAATACATATACCGGTAATCTAGCTGAACAGTTCATAAATCCTAAAATAAGCATAGTGATAAGTCGATCTTTAGGATTTTTTAACGTCCTAGCGGCCATATAAGCGGGAACAGTACAACCAAAGCCACTTACTAAAGGTACAAACGCTTTTCCTTGCAATCCAAACCGTTTTAAAAAACCGTCTAGCAAAAACGCCGCCCTTGCCATATAACCGGTCTGCTCTAAAAGGTTTATTCCCAAAAAAAGTAGTAAAATATTGGGGAGAAACATCAAAATAGCCCCAACTGCTGGAATAACCCCTTCAGTGATGATAGAGTTTAAATCTCCAGGAGGTAAAATAGTTTTTAACCAGTTGGCAAAATTGTTAACTACCTGATCGATATATTCCATTGGTAAAGAGCCAACTTGAAAAGTTATTTGAAAAATGAGCCACATAAAAAAAAGAAATATGGGAAGTCCTAAGATAGGATGGATAAGAAGTTTATCTATCTTTTGGGTTAAGCTTTCTTTATGGGGAGGAGGGGTTAGAACCTGCATCACTACACTTTTTGCAAGTGCATTTCTCTCTTGAGCAAAAAGGTCCCTAACATCTGGAATATCAAATTCTATACTCAACCGTTTTATACTTTCTCCCAACACTTTATAAAGTTCTAAGAAAATTGGAAGATCGTGTACAATTTTATAAATATCCTCATCTTTTTCTAAAAGCCTAATGGCGTAGAATCTACTTAGGTCTGGATTTTGGAAATGGTTATTTAAAATTGAGCTAATTTTTTCAATCTCATCCTCTATCTTGTCATTGTAATAGATTTTCCATTCACACTTAAAACCTTTTAAGATCAGTTCTACCATCTCTTCTACTCCCCGTTTCTCCTTAGCACTAGCTAAGACAACAGGGATACCTAACAGGATAGAGAGTTTTTGAGCATCTATTTTTCCACCCTTCTCCTCCAGTTCATCGATCATATTTACAACCAAGATGGTGGGTTTTCTCATATCTAGAAGTTGAAATGTTAAAACCAAGTTTCTTTGCAAAACATTGGCATCCACTACATTGATAATTAGATCGTATTCTTCAAATAATAGATATTTCTTTGTAACCTCCTCTTCAGGAGTGTAAGCGTGAAGAGAATAGATTCCGGGTAAATCAACAATTTTTAATCGGTTGTTTAAAAGTTCTACCTCCTTCTTTTCAACCGTAACTCCCGCAAAATTCCCTACGTGTAACCGGGCGTTGGAGATCGCATTGATAAGAGAAGATTTTCCAACATTGGGTTGTCCTACCATTACCGCTTTAATCATTTTTCACCTCTATTGCTCCCGCTTCCTCTTCCCTCAATGCGATTTTACTCCCCTCAACCTCTACTCCCCAAGTCTCTTTTTTTAAAGTGTGTTCAATAACTTTGATCCTGTTTCCTTTAGTTATTCCCATTGAAAAAAGTCGACTTTTTATCGGCTCTGGGGCGACTACTTTCTCTATAACTCCACTTTCTCCAACTTTTAATTGGGTTAGTTTCATACTTTTCCTCCTAAAATCCAAATTTTGCAACTCCTCTAAGGAGATTACTATTTTCTACTCTCGATGCCACCAATTCTAAACTTAAATGTTTTGTTAACTTACCAAAAAGGTAAAAATCGATCTCTTGTTTTAAAAAAGTAGGGGATTTAAATTCTCCCCCTCTACTCCCAATAACTACTCCCTCTATCTCCTCCTCTACTCCTATAACCCAACTTTGTGCCTTTTTTTTTGCCATATCTAACGTTAACACCTCTAAAGAGGTAAAGTATGGAGGAGAACCAAAGGCGGGTATAACCTCTCCATAAAGAATCTTATTGTAACCTAAAAAATAGTTTGTAGCTTCCTTTTTTTTAGATATTGATCCCCCTATTGCTAACCCTGTTGAAAAGAGGTCTTTATTTTGCGAAAGATTGTAGATTAGCTCGAAAGCTATCGTAAAACCTCTTTTTTGATAAGTTTTTTCTAAATAAGCTAAACTACCTCCATCTACTAAGTGGTATAACCATATAGAACTGAAGTCTAAATTTATTCCGCCTCCATACAATCCTCCTACCTCAGCTCCTAAAACCTTTCCTAAGGATTTAAACTCCCCTATCTTTTCTCCACTCCCCCAACCTGCCATTTTGGAGAGATAAAAAAATTCAAACTTCTCTCCTTTAATTTCCACCCCTTGAAAATAGTTAGGGACGATCCTAATATCGTCGCTATTAGCGTAAGGGGTATCTAGAGTAAATCTTCCTACTTTAAACTTTAATTTTGGTAAAAAGTATTCTAAGTTAGCTTCTGCTAAAAAGAGAACTTTCTCTTCCTCATTGTTCCAAGAGGCGTAAAAACTGGAGTTAAGTTTTACCCTATCTTTTATCCTTAAAGGTTTTATATGCCAATGTCCTCCTACTCCTAAAAAACCGTTTAAGTATCCAATTCTATACTCCCCGTGTAGATGGTTTTGAATATTAAAATTGCCCAAGAACTTCCTTAAAGATAACTCTTGCGCCTTTAAAGAGTTGTAAAAGAGTAAGGTAAAAAAGATAAAATAAACCCCTCTTTTCCATTCTTTTCCATTCTTTTCCATCTCCTTTAAATCCTTTTAAAAATGTGTGCATTATAAGACGGGTTAGCTTAAGATAGAATAATGATAATCATTCTCAATTACTTTAATCTCTATCGTTTTCAACCCCTCACAATTTTTTACTATAATCTCAACTTAACATTATCATAAGTATATCTTGTGATATAGTTTCAAACTAAAAAAGGAGGGTGGATGAAAAAGCTTTTCTTGGTATTGTTACTTGTAGGTTCGTTGGTTGCAGAGGATATCTTTTATGAAGATGATGTAGAGGTTACAGAGGCGTTTGAGATGATGAAAAAAGGAGCGCTTTTAATAGATGTAAGGACCGCGGGGGAGTTTATCTATGCCGGTCATCCATTGGGGGCGGTAAGCATTCCGGTCTTTGAGTATAGCTATAAACCTAAACCGATTACTTTGCGTGTAAAATTTGCTCAAAAGGAGAAAGAAAAACCTCTAGATGCCCATAAAATTTATGATCTAATCCCAGTAGAGAATAATCAATTTATAGAGGATGTAAAAGAGGCGATAAAACTAACTAAGCCTAAAGCTATTTTGGTAATTTGTAGAAGTGGAAGCAGAAGTGAGTATGCTGCAAATTTGTTAGCTAAGAACGGTTTACAAGAAGTGTATAATGTTGAAGGTGGAGTGTTAGAGTGGAAGAGGGAGAAGTTACCTTTTGGAGGAAATTAATTTTCCTCCAGTTGCTTATAAAAGTTCATCAGTTTTTCCCTAACATCTGCTATCATCGCGGGAGTTGCTTGGGGAGATTCCAACCAGACAGCTTGGAAATTCTCTTTTGAGGTGGAGTAGATAGACTTGTTTAAGAAAGCGCTATACTCTTGGATAGAGTTACAAATTTCTACCTCTCCTGTCTCGGTATTTTTACACCTAATTGCCCAACCCCCTTTTCCATTGGGGATTATTTCAGCTTCCACAATTAATACATTTTCCACAGCTTTCTTCCTTTTTGGTTAGATTATAACATACCTTCCGATAATGGAGGGGCAAAATTTAATTATAAGGAATAATTGATGGTACAGCCTTACTGTGAAGAGTTAGCGACTTCAAACGATTTAGAAGTGATTGAGCAATTAAAAAGTTTAAAGGTAAAGTTTGATTCTGACGCTTTTAAAATCTACACTAAAGAGAAACTCTCTATTACCCAAATTGTAGAGCTTTTAAGCGATTTTGGAGTTGAGGTAGAAGATCAGCGTTCCTATTCCGTTGAAGGGGTAAAAGTTTACCAATTTTTCATAACACCTTCCAAAGAGTTGGAGGTTTCAAAGGAGCTAATTGAAGAGATTGTTCAAAAAGCACTCCTTTCTAAAGCTCCCAAAAGGTGTAAGCTTTACAGGTTTGTGTTATTAGAGGATTTTAACTTAGAAAAGGTTATTTTTTTAAGGGCTTTTATAAAATATTTAGATCAGCTTTTATTACAAAAACGGGAAGATAGCATTATAAAAACTTTTTTAACTTATCACCATCTTGTAGCGCTAATTACCTCTCTTTTTTTTAAAACCTACTCTAAAAAGAGTGAGCATCTTCAAAAGATTAAAGAGGCGTTTAAAAATGTTAAGTCTTATGATGAGGATAGATTGCTTAGAATCTTCTTTTATGCAGTAGAAAATATCGAAAGAACAAACTTTTTCGGAGGAAAAGAGACAAAATCTTTTAAATTTAATATCTCCGCTTTTAAACATCTTCTTTTTGATCTAGAACCAAATATTGAGATGTTTGTATACCACAATGAGTTTTTAGGGGTTCATCTAAGAGCTTCTAAAATTAGTAGAGGTGGAATTAGATGGAGTGATAGAGAGGATTTTAGGGAAGAGATAAAATCTTTAATGATTACTCAAGAAGCCAAGAACGCTATTATCGTTCCTTCAGGAGCAAAGGGAGGGTTTTATATAGAAAAAGATAACCTTTCTAAAGAGGAGTTTAAACACTATTACACTCTCTATATCGATGCCTTACTAGATTTAGTAGATAATGACCCTTCTCCTTCTAAAGATTTCTACTTTGTGGTAGCGGCAGATAAAGGTACTGCCGATATGAGCGATGTAGCTAATGAAATCTCTTTAAAACGGGGTTATTGGCTAGGAGATGCGTTTGCAAGCGGAGGAAGTAACGGTTATAACCATAAAAAGCTAGGAGTTACCGCTAAAGGAGCGTGGATATCGGCGGCTAGACATTTTATTGAGAGGGGAATTGATATTTTTAAAGACCCTATTACGGTAGTTGGAACCGGCTCTATGCGAGGAGATGTTTTTGGAAACGGGATGTTAATAAATCCCAACATCTCGTTATTAGGAGCTATCAGTTCTCACGAGATTTTTATAGACCCTAACCCCGATCCTCAAACCGCCTATTTAGAAAGGAAACGGTTGTTTGAAGAGCAAAAGAGTTGGAAAGATTATAACCCTACTCTCATTAGTAAAGGGGGAGGAGTTTTTCCTAGAGAGGCAAAGGAGATAAAACTCTCTCCAGAGATAAAAAGGATGCTAGGAATAAAAAAGGATGTAATTAGCGGAGAAGAGTTAGCTAAAAAGCTATTGTGTGCAAAGGTAGATCTGCTGTATATTGGAGGAATTGGGACATATGTAAAATCTAGTGAAGAGTTAAATATCTCCATCGCAGATAAAGATAATGAGGGAGTTAGAGCTGATGCTAGCGATTTAAGAGCGTATGCGGTTTGTGAAGGTGGAAACTTAGGATTTACTCAAAAGGCTAGAATAGAGTATGCAAAACTTGGAGGAAAGATTAACCTCGATAGTATCGATAATTCTGCAGGAGTACACACTAGTGATTATGAGGTAAACCTCAAAATAGCTCTAAACCAAGCGATCAAAGAGAAAAAGATAGATACCCAAACCAAAAATCAAACTTTAGAACAGTTAACTCAAGAGGTGTTGGATAAAGTTTTTAGTACCAATTACGCGCAATCTTTAATTATCACTCTAGATGAGATCAGGTCCAAAGAGAATCTAGAGCTTTTTATAAAAAGTATAGAGCTATTGGAACACCATTTAGAGTATTTTAAACGCAAAGATTACTCTATTCCAAAAAATAAAGAGATAACTACAATTCTTTCTCCTTCAGGAGCTATTGTAAGACCGATTTTAGGAATCCTTCTCTCTTATGCAAAAATCTTTTTAAAACAGGTAGTGTTAAACTCCTCTTTGATGGAAGAGCCGTTCTTAGAGCATTACCTTTATAAATATTTTCCAAAACGGTTTATCACCTCTTTTGAAAATGAACTCTTAACCCATCCACTTAGAAAAGAGATTATAGCTACTACTGTAGCCAACATCGTAATAGATAATGCTGGAGTTGGGTTTATTGCCGATTTTGAAGAATTGGGCGAAGAGAGATTCATCTTAAAAGTTAGATCGTATCTTTTACTTTATACCCTCCTAGGGATAGCAAAGGAGAAAAGAAAGATAAAAGATTACAATGAGTTACTAAAAATTGAAGATTCGATGAGGTTTGCACTGCAGTGGATATTAAGGAATAGTAAAGAGATTAATACCGAACCGTTCCATATCTTAAATTACAAAAAAGAGGTTATGGAGTTTAGAAAAAGCTTTAAGTTAAACGATCTTATCCGTTTTATAATGCTAGCTATCCTACTAAAAGAGTTAAAAGACTATAAACTCAAAGAGGTTTTAGAGCTGTTACAAAAAATTATCGATCTTTTCTATATCGATGAGTTACTTCATCTAATCTATAGTTTTACTCCAAAAGATAGCGTTGGAAGAGAATTAAAGACTCAATTGAGTGCATTGGTAGAGCTATTTGTAACCACTATGGCTAAAGAGGTGGTGTTTTTTACTCGATCTCAAGAGTCTTTATTAGAAGGCTTGGAGAGTTATTTGAAAGAGAAAAGGATCGATCCTTTAGTGTATAAAGAGAAACTGCAAGAATTAAAAAAACATCCTAGTGATCTACCTAGTCTAACCGCATTAGTACATAAACTTCTTTTAGAAGCGGTATAAGCCTCCCTTACTGGGAGGTTTTATCCAACGCTAATAACCCACTTCCTTCAATGGGTTGACTTCTCTCTTTAGCGTAGATTCTTTCACCATTTTTTACATCATATTTCCAAATCGGGGCATTAGCTTTAAAATCTTCCACAAACTTCTCAATAAGCTCTAAAGCTTTTTTTCTATGGGGACAAAAAACAGCGGCTACGTAACTAGAGGTGTGGATAGGTACGTTACCTTTACTGTGAGCCATCTTAATTACACATCTCTCTTTTTTAGCTCTATCTTCCCACTCTTTAAACCACTTTTTTAAAATAGGTTCATACACATCAAAACTTAACGCTTCAATCCCATCTTCAGCCCTTACAATCCCTACAAATGTTATATACGCACCATAATTTTTATCTTCCCCCCACTTTAGCCACCTATTAAAAATCTTCTCTACTTCCAATTCACCTGGATAAAGTTCAACCATTCTCAGCCTCCACACACTGGGGGTAGAAGAGAGATTCTATCACCCTCTTTAAGCTCTACATCTAGGCTTTTAACGATTTCGTCATTTACGGCTACAGCACACTCACTTAACCACTTTTTTATTTGGGGGTCTTTGTTTAACTCTTGGGCAACCTCTTTTAAATTTTTGGCTTCTAAGTAGAGGGGGGAGCGGGCGATAGGACCTAGAAATTCCACCTTTACCATCTATTTCCTTTTTAAAAATTTCAAAGGTTTTTGTAAATTTTATCATATAATTTTCTTTATGGTAATAGGTAAAATAGATTATATCAACCTTCTTCCCTTCTATGTTTATTTAAAAAAAGTCCTCTCTTCTCAGGAAAAACAGGCTTTAAATTTTTATAAAGGAGTTCCCTCTCAAATTAACCATCTTTTTAAAAAAAGAAGAGTTGAAGCAGCTGTAGTTTCAAGTGTAGTTTCAGAAAAATATCGTTGTAGCGATTTTGGGATAGTGGCTAAAGGTAAAGTGTTAAGTGTACTTTTATGTCCAGGAGAGGAGAAAGAAGATTTAGAATCCAACACTTCCAATATCCTAGCTAAAGTGTTAAATCTTCAAGGAAAAGTGGTAATAGGAGATAAAGCGTTAAAGATTAAACAGAAAGATTGTATCGATTTAGCACAGCGTTGGTATGAAGAGTATAAGCTTCCGTTTGTGTTTGCGAGGTTCTGTTTTTGGTCTCGATCTCAACGGTATCAAAAGCTTGCCGATAATTTTTTACGAACCAAAGTAAAGATTCCTTCCTACATCTTAAAAAAGTACTCTAAAAAGAGCGGATTAAGTAGGAAGGAGATAGAGGAGTATCTAAAACTTATAAACTACCGTCTAGGGGTAAAAGAAAAGATTGCCCTAAAGAAATTTCTAAAGAAAAAAGGAACTCTTCGCAAACGATGAAACGGATAATTTTAGCAGTTTTTGCAGTTTTACTAGTGGCAAAAGAACCTATCGATCCTATTCCTCAAAACTATCCTTACGATAAAGATAAAGCCAAAATTGGAAAAGTCCTTTTTTTTGATCCTTTACTCTCTAGAGATGAGACTGTAGCTTGTGTAAGCTGTCACGATTTTAACTACGGAGGAGCTGATCCTAGAAGAGTTTCTATAGGGGTTTATGGAAAAAAAGGAAATGTCAACTCTCCAACAGTTTATAACGCAGTTTTTAATTTTGCCCTATTTTGGAACGGAAGGGCTAAAGATTTATATGAGCAACTAGATGGACCTTTACATAGTCCCGTAGAGATGGATATGGATGAAAAAACTTTACTAGAGAGACTTAACGCCTCCCCTTACTATAAAGAGCTATTTAAAGAAGTTTATCACACCTCAACCATTACCTATGGAATGGTTAAAGAGAGTATTGTGGAGTTTGAAAAGGCTTTAACTACTCCAAATAGTAAATTTGATCGCTATCTTCGTGGAGAGGTGAATTTAACTTCTCAAGAGTATGAAGGGTATTTGCTCTTTAAAAAACTTGGATGTATCACCTGCCATAATGGGATAAATTTAGGGGGTAACTCTTTTCAAAAGTTTGGTAGTGTAATTCCTTATGAAGGAGATTTTAAGGGAGATAGGTATGAAGTAACTAAAAAGGAGATAGATAGAGGAGTTTATCGAGTTCCTACCTTAAGAAATATAACTTTAACCGCTCCCTATTTTCATAATGGAAGTGTAGATAGTTTAGAGGAAGCGATCAACAAGGTTGCTTTCCATAACTTAGGATATGAGTTAAGCGAAGTTGAAATAAAAAAAATTATCGCATTTTTTGAAACTTTAACGGGAGAGCGACCAAGGATTTTGGATGAGGATTAACCTAAAACTCCTCTTTATGTCGTTATTAGGAGTTGGAGCTATCTCTCTTTTACTTTTTTTTGAAAAATATACCAAAGAGTTCTTTACCGAAAAAAATCGTCTTTTAACTCTAATTAACGAGATAAAACAGGAGGAGATGCAACTAGATTATCAGACCTTAAAGACCTCCTTTTTTCTTTATCAAGATTATGATACTATTGTAAAATCTCAAAAAAGATTACACGAACTTGTAGCTTTAATTCAGCAAAACTCAAGCTCGGCTTTAGATTCAATCGCCTTAAACATTTTGGCTCAATATGAGCTAGAGCTTTATAAAAAAGAGAACGATATAGAGCTGTTTAAAACCTATAACGCAGCTTTAAAAAACTCAACCCTTTACCTAGCTACACTTTTACAAAAACTTCCGGAGAAGATAGAACACAACCGAGAATATGAGAAACTGGTAGAAAGTATCATCGCCCACATTTTTATAGTTAAAAACTCTTTGGATGAGGATTTTATCCAAGAGATAGAAAATCTTTATCAAAAAGTTAAGACTTTTAAGTTTAAAAATCCACAATTTAAAAAGTTCCATCTAATTTTTACTTCTCATGTAAAGATTTTTATAGAAAATTTCCCTAAATTTAAATCTACTCTTCTTGCGATCCTAGACTCTCCTACTAAAAAAAGTTTAGAGAAGTTTGAAAAGGTTGTAAATCAAAACATCTCTAAAAAAACGGAACTTATCACCTATATTTTTTATGCAACCATCTTTTTTTATATCCTCTCACTCTTATTAATTCTTTATTTTCTCTCTAGGTTGGATAAGGAGAACCAAGAACTAAAACTTCTACAACAGAAATTAAATCTTACCGCAATTACTGATGAGCTTACTCAACTTTATAACCGCCACGCTTTTCAAGAGGATGCGAAGAAAGTTAAAAAACCGTTTTTTGCAATAGTTAATATCAATGGATTTAAACATTACAACGACTTTTACGGAAACGCTCTAGGAGATCATATTCTCAAAGAAACGGCCAAAGCGTTAAAAATAGCTGTGCCTCACCATTATAGTCCTAAGTTTTATCGAATCGGAGGGGATGATTTTGGAATCTTAATCGAAGAAGACCTTCCAATAAACGAAAAAGAGTTTGCAAAAAGAATTATTGAACATTTTAATAAACACACCATCATTTATAAAAGTATAAACCTCTATATCTCCGTTAGCATTGGGATGACTAGAAAGCGTCCCCTACTTGAAACTGCCGATATGGCGCTAAAATTTGTTAAGAAAAACCCAAATATCTCCTTTGCTATCTATAATGAAAACCTAGGATGTTTTGAAGTAATTAAAGAGAATTTAAAACGGGGAATGGTGTTAAAGAAGGCTGTAGAGGAGAAAGAGATCGTTCCCTACTTTCAACCTATTATTGATGTTAAAACTGGGAAGATAGTAAAATATGAAGCGTTAGCTAGAATAAAAAATGAGAGTGGGTTTTATGAATCTATCTTTTATTATCTTCCAATTGCTAAAGAGATGAAACTTTACGATGAAATAACCAAAATTATGTTTTTAAAAAGCTTTCAAATGGCAAGTAAAGCAAATAAAGCGATAAGTATAAACGTTTCGATGAAAGATATAGAAAACCCCAAACTTATTACCTTCTTAAAAGAGTTATTCAAAGAGTATCCCCAAATACCTCAACGATTGACGTTTGAGATTTTAGAGAGTGAAACTTTAAAAGATTATAACGCGGTTAGAGATTTCATCTCAGTGGTAAAAGCGCAGGGGTGTAAAGTTGCAATCGATGATTTTGGAAGCGGATATTCCAACTTTGCCCACATCTTTAACCTCAATATCGATTATATAAAAATTGATGGCTCTTTGATTAAAAATTTACCTAGTGATAAAACCGCCCAAAATGTGGTATTGGCTATTCAGTTTCTAGCTAAACGGGCGGGGATTGAAACAATCGCAGAATTTGTTCACTCTCAAGAGGTGTTGGATGAGGTAAAAAGATTGGGGATAGATTACGCTCAGGGCTTCCATATCGGTCGCCCTGAACCAAATCTATAATTTTATTGAGCAGGGCATTTATGGTGGGATAGTTTTTCCAATTTAGCTTTATACTCCTCCCAATCCATCTTTTTTCTAGCTACTCCACTCTCAACCGCCGCTTTTGCAACAGCTAAAGATACTTCAGTTAAAAGTCTAGGATCAAAAGGAGTTGGAATGATATAATCTTTTCCAAAAGTTAGTTTGCGTTTATAAATCTTCTCCACTTTTTTAGGTACCTCTTTTCTAGCTAGTAATGCTAAAGCTTTAGCTGCAGCTAACATCATCTCATAATTTATCGCTTTGCTTCTAGTATCTAACGCCCCTCTAAAAAGGTAGGGAAAACCTAAAACATTGTTTACTTGGTTTGGAAAATCGCTTCTTCCCGTTGCAATAATTGCGTTGGGCTTAACCTCTCTAACCTCATTTGGCATAATCTCAGGGACTGGATTGGAGCAAACAAACACAAACGGCTCATCTTTCATTAACGCTATCTCCTCTTTAGAGATAACTCCCGGTCTAGAGAGCCCCAAAACCATATCTGCATCTTTAAAAGCTTCTTC